>NZ_CP138988.1:1672500-1822500 GCF_044594215.1 Olleya sp. R77988
CCTAGGTTTAGGAAATTATTTTACAATTGCAAGTATAAATGGAAGCGGAACAGGAGACTTATTAGATGCTTTAGTTGAAGCTTTGCCAGAAAAAGAAGAGATTGAAATTGAAGAAGAAGCATTACCAAGATTTGCAGTAGTTGGAAGACCAAATGCTGGAAAATCGTCTTTTATAAATGCTTTAATAGGTGAAGAAAGATACATTGTAACTGATATTGCTGGAACAACTAGAGACTCTATTGATACTAAATATAACCGTTTTGGATTTGAATTTAATTTAGTGGATACTGCTGGAATTAGAAAAAAATCAAAAGTAAAAGAAGATTTAGAGTTTTACTCTGTTATGCGAAGTGTACGTGCAATTGAGCATGCGGACGTTTGTCTATTAGTAGTAGATGCTACTAGAAGTTTTGATGGACAAGTGCAAAATATTTTTTGGTTAGCAGAGCGTAACAGAAAAGGAATTGTTGTTTTGGTTAACAAATGGGATTTGGTAGAGAAAGATCATAAGTCAACTAAAGAGTTTGAAAAACATATTAAAAAACAATTAGAACCATTTACAGATGTGCCAATTGTATTTATATCGACCTTAACAAAACAACGTATTTATAAAGCTATTGAAACAGCTGTAGAGGTTTATAAAAACCGTTCTAAGCGTATTAAAACAAGCGAGCTTAATGAGACGCTTTTACCTATAATAGATAATTATCCTCCACCAGCTTATAAAGGTAAATTTGTTAAAATTAAATACATTATGCAATTGCCTACACCACAACCGCAATTTGCTTTTTTCTGTAATTTACCGCAATATGTACGCGAGGCTTACAAGCGTTATTTAGAAAACAAACTTCGAGAAATCTACGATTTTAAAGGTGTTCCAGTAAGTGTGTATATGCGTAAAAAGTAAGAAGTTTTATCAAAACTTTAAGTTTCTTTTAAGATTAAAAACAATACTAGCGTTTTATCTTCGTTTTGCTATAACCTGATATTTATTAGGCTAAAAAATCAATCAAAACCAATGCAAAAACTAATCACTATTGCTGCACTTTTGTGCGTTTCATTATTATTTAGTCAATCCAAAAACTTTAATATTTCAGGTCAAATTTATTCAGAAACTGAAGCAATTCCGCTTGAAGCTGCTACAGTTTATTTAGAACGCATCAAGGATAGTAGTTTGGTAGCGTACACTATTACTGAAAAAGACGGAACCTTTAATATAGAAGATAGTACAACTGATGAGGATCTTAATTTATTAGTCTCTTATGTTGGTTATCAATCGTATAAGCAAAAAATAGCGATCAATAAAGCAGATATAATTTTACCAAAAATTAATTTAAAAATTAGTAATTCTTTAGATGAGGTATTGATAAAATCATCAGCACCAGTGACCATTAAAAAGGATACTTTAGAGTTTAATGTAAAATCTTTTAAAACCAAAAAAGACGCTACAGTTGAAGACTTATTAAAACAATTACCAGGAGTTGAGATTGACGAAGAAGGAAAGATAAAAGTAAACGGAAAAGAGGTTAATAAAATATTGGTAAACGGAAAACCCTTTTTTGGGAATGACCCTTCAATAACAGTAAAAAATTTAACTAAAGAGATAATTGAAAAAATTCAAGTTGTAGACACAAAAACTAAAAGTGAAGCTTTTACAGGAGAAGAAAGCGATAATGATAATAAGACCATTAATTTAACCATAAAAGAAGAAAATAACAAAGGTGTTTTTGGTCGTGTTGCTGCTGGAATAGGTACAGATAAACGTCATGAGTTTGCAGGAATGTTTAACAGATTTGATAATGACCAACGTATTAGTGTATTAGTTGGTGGAAACAACATCAACTCGCCAGGTTTTAGTTTTGGAGAAATAGAAAAAATGTTTGGTAATGGAGGAAGCAGAACATTTAGTAGTAATGGGTCTTTTAGTATTAATGGTCGACAATTTGGAGGAGGAGAAGGAATTACAACTTCAAAACTTGGAGGTGTAAATTATGCAGATGCTATAGGAGAAAAAACAGAAGTTGCAGCAGATTATTTTTATTCTAATAGTGATTCTGAAAACGAATCTTCTTCACAAAGAGAAACCATTTTATCAGACTCTAGGTATTTTTCAAATTCTAGTACGCGTTCTAATAACGAAACAGAAAGTCATACTGTAAATTCGGATTTTGAAATTAAAATTGACACCACTTTTTTAATAAATATTAGACCATCATTCTCTAATTCTAAAAGTACAACAGACTATAGGAGTCAAGACCAGACCTTGGGTCAAGACCAGAACTTGACTAACCAATCTTTATTAAATTCTTTTGTAGAAAATAAAGCAAATAATTTTTCAAATGAAATAAGTGCCACCAAAAAATTTGGTAACAAAGGAGGGTTTTTAAGGTTTGTAGTTAATAACTCGTTTAGTAAAAACATAAGCGAAGATTTTATAAACTCTAATACAGAAGTTTTTGGGACATCACCAGAAACTATTAACAGGGACCAGTTTACAGATGGTGATGATAAAGGGAATGAATTATCAACAGAGTTTACTTATAGACTACCTATAAAAGCAAAAGAGTTTTTTGTTAATTTTAGTTATCAGTATCAACGTAATAAAGACCAAAACCGTAAAAGTACTTACGATTTAAATACAACTACAGATAGTTATGATGATTTTAATGAAGATTTAAGTACAGATTTTCAGTATACAGATATTAAAAATTCTCCAGGTGTAAGCTTAAGTTATCGTAAAGAAAAATGGTCTGCAAGATTTGGTGTGGATTATATCTTTAGAACCTTAAAAAACCAAGATGGATTAAGACCTCAGTTTGATGTAGAGCGCGATTTTAAAGCAACAGAGCTTAGTAGTAGATTTAATTATAGATTTAGCAAAAAAGCACAAGTGTATGCTAGTTATAGATTGACTAATCAAACACCATCATTAAGGCAATTACAAGCATTTGAAGATGTGTCCAATCCATTAAATACTGTTATTGGTAATCCTAATTTAGAGCCTACTAATCAGCACAGATTATACGCAGGGTTTAATGCTTATAATTGGCAAGAGAGGACAGGGTTTTATCTTTGGAGTAATTTTACTAAAATAGATAATCAAGTTATTTCTAAAACAGAAATTGATCCAGAAACATTAAAACGTATAACTACTTATGATAATGTTAGTGGTAATTATAATGGTTCTTTTGGTGCAAACTATAGTAAAAGTATTAAAATAGATTCTATTTCTAGTATAAAACTTAAAATAGGTAATTGGTCTAGTTTTTCTAAAAATATAAACTATAATAACAATGTGTTGTATTCAAGTAATGTGTTAAGTACAACACCAAATTTTGGTGTGGATTACACAATGAAAGATGTTTTTGAATTTAAACCACGATACAGAGTTACATTTACTAAAAACAAATACGATTTAGAGTCTTTTGAAGACAGGAATTTCACCTCACATTATGTAGATTTTAGAACCGCTTTTTTCTTACCAAAAAACTTTGAATGGCGAAATGATATAACCTATAATTACAATCCAAATATTGCAGATGGTTTCCAGAAAAGCGAGTGGTTTTGGAACGCTAGTGTAGCCTATTCTGTTTTAAAAGATAAAGGACTATTAACCTTAAAAGTCTACGATTTACTTAACCAAAACACCAATGCAAGACGTACTGCAACGCAAGATTTTATAGAGGATAAACAGAGTACCGTTTTAAAGCAATATTTTATGCTTAATTTTAGTTGGAAATTTAATAGTTTAGGGTCTAAGGGAGAAACTGGAAATGGCGGAATGTATTATATGGATTAATCTTCCCATTTTACTTTTATAGTATCCAATGCTTGCAAAACACCTTCAAAATAATTTCCTTTTTTAAATGAAGGCACTAATGTGGAATCTATCAAGCGTTTACAAATAGAATCTGTTACTATTTTTTCAGTACCATAACCAGTTGCAAAAGCTATTTTTTTATCATTTTTTGAAATTAATAATAATAAGCCATTATCTTTTTCTTTTTGACCAACACCTAGTTTGTTAGCAATTTTAGTAGCATAGACAACAGGGTTATCTAAGCTAGGAACAGAATCAATAACATAAACGCAAATCTGATTTGTACTTGTTTTTTCGTAATCAATAATAATTTTTGAAAGTGAATCTTCCTCAGTTTTAGTAAATATATCGGCATAATCATTAACTACTGTTTTGATTATTAAATTTTGATTTTTCTTTTTACAAGAAACAAGAGAAGTAATGATTAATAAAAACGAAAGTAAACGCATCAACAAAAATTAAGAATATAAACCGTTATTATTTTAATATAAGAGTAAGTACTGCAAACTGTAACTGAATACTGCTAACTAAATGTTTACCATCCTCCAGAAGCACCACCACCACCGAAGCCTCCTCCTCCGAAGCCTCCACCAAATCCACCACTACCAAAACCTCCTCCAGAAGAAGAGCCTCCAAATCCGCCTCCAAAGCCTCCAGAACCACTTCTGTAGCCTCCTCGACCAGAATTACTTAGTATGATAGCTTCAAGTATGTCTCGTGTAGTATTACGTCCACCTCCAAAATTATCTGTACCATTTCCACCTCTTCGGTTTTTTGATATAGATATTAAGATAATTATAAAAATGATAAACAAAAAGATTACTGCACCAATAGGAAAGTCTCCAGAATTACTTTGCCTTGTGCCTTGATATTCGCCAGACATGACTTCAAAAATAGCATCTGCACCACGATGTAAACCACCATAATAATCGTTTTGTCTAAAATAAGGGATTATGTCTTGCTCTATAATTCGTCGAGACATTCCGTCTGTCATTAAATGTTCGGTTCCATAACCAGTGTTTATTCCTATTTTACGATCGTCTCTAGCTAATAATATAAAAATCCCGTTGTCTTTATCTTTATCTCCAATTCCCCATTGTTCTGCCCATTGTGCTCCTAAATAGTTTATGTATTCTCCTTCTGTTGAAGGTATAATAGCAATAACTATTTGGGTTGAGGTAGTGTCAGAGTATTTTATAAGTTTGTTTTCTAATGCCTGTTTTTGACTTGTTGATAATAAATTAGCATAATCATAAACAGCATCTGGGTTTGCTTTTGTTGGGACATCAGGTATTTTATACTGAGCAGATACTTGTCCAAAAGATAAAAAAGCTAATAAAACAAAAAGTCTAATTAACCCTTTTTTAGGTAAGAGATAAGCTTGAAGATTTAACATAGGATATTGCATACTTAATCTCATCCTTTAGATATAGTATTAGATAATTCGTTACTATCATAATCTTCAACAGGAAAATGTGCTTTTAATTGTTGTCCAGCATGTAACACGCCATCAACCAAACCTTGTTTAAATTGACCTTTTTTAAATAAAGATTCTATTACAGATTTAGTATCATCCCAAAAGTTTTTAGGGACTACTTTATTAATCCCTTCATCTCCATATATACCAAATTTATGATCATCTACTGCAACGTAAATTAGCACACCGTTTTGGTCTTTGGTATTATTCATTTTTAAAATAGAAAACACTTCTAATGCACGTGCTTCCACATTTGCATTACAGGTGCTTTCTATATGTATTCTTATTTCGCCAGATGTATGGTCTTCTGCTATACGAATAGCTTCAACAATTTCTTGTTCTTCTATGGTTGTTAAAAAAGATTCTACGTCTTGGGACATTATGGATAGGATATTTTAAAATTCTACTTTAGGAGAATTTTCACTTCCTGGAGCAGATTTAAATAAACCTAAACCAGTTTTATTCATATAATTAGCAACAAGATTTGTTGGAAACTTCTTGATGTATATGTTGTAAGCTCCAGCTAAACCATTAAATTTATTACGTTCTGTATTTATTCTGTTTTCTGTACCTTCCAATTGGCTTTGTAGCTCAAGAAAACTCGTATCAGCTTTTAATTCAGGGTAATCTTCACGAAGTAACATTAACTTACTTAATGCTCCAGATAAACCTTGTTGTGCTTGTTGGAATTGCGCCATTTTTTCAGGAGTTAAATCGCCAGCATTTATTGTAACTTTAGTTGCTTCTCCACGTGCTTTAATAACACTTTCAAAAGTCTCTTTTTCATGATCGGCATAACCTTTTACAGTAGCTACTAAATTAGGTATTAAATCAGCTCTACGTTGGTAAGAGCTTTCTACATTTGCCCATTGTGCCAATGCAACACCTTCTTTTTCAATAATTTCATTATTAATTCCAACTCCCCATTGAAATATTGCAAAAGCAATAAGTCCAATAATAATGATAGGTATAAGCAATTTTTTCATAATAGTTAGTTTTAAAGTTGTTCTTTTAGTTTTAGTAATTGATTTTTAACACGTTCCAATTTAGTAATAATTTCAAAATTATTTAGTGTTTTCTTTTTTTCTTCTTTTAAATGAATTTTTGCACCATCCAATGTAAATCCACGTTCTTTTACCAAATGATAAATTAATTGTAAGTTTTTAACATCATCTGGAGTAAATTTTCTATTCCCTTTTGCTGTTTTTTTTGGTTGTAATGCATCAAATTCTTTCTCCCAAAATCTAATTAAAGACGTGTTAACACCAAACGCTTTGGCAACTTCGCCAATAGTATAATATCGTTTTTCTGGAAGGTCAATAATCATTAGTCTAAAGATTGGTTTTCTAATGATGCATGCTCTAAAAGTTTATTAAACTCTTCTGGAGTTAAACTTCCGTAATAAAAATTAATAGGGTTAATACGATCTCCATCTTTAAATACTTCGTAGTGTAAATGTGGTGCTTCAGAACGTCCTGTACTACCTACAAAGCCTATTAAATCGCCACGTTTTACTTTTTGATTTTTTTGTACATTAAATTTATACATATGCGCATATAAAGATACATAACCATAGCCATGATCTATCCTAATGTGTTTACCATATCCAGCTGCACTATTGTCTGCACGTTTAACTACACCATCTCCTGATGCATAAATAGGAGTGCCTCTTGGAGCTGTAAAGTCCATTCCCCAATGTTTTTTTCTTAACTTAGTAAATGGGTCTGTACGCATTCCGTAACCAGAAGCCATACGTGTTAAGTCTTTATTATTTACGGGTTGTATTGCAGGAATAGCAGATAGTAATTTTTCTTTTTCTTCTGCTAAAACAGCAATTTCATCTAAAGATTTAGATTGTACAACAATACGTTTTAATAATATGTCAATACGCTTGTTGCTATTAACTATTAGTTTAGAATTATCATAACCTTCTAGTTTTTTATATCTATTTATACCACCAAAACCTGCTTTACGTTGCTCTTCTGGTATTGGGTTAGCTTCAAAATATAAACGATAAATGGCATTGTCTCGGTCTTCGATGTTTGCTAAAACTGTTTCTGCATCTTCCATCTTTTTATTTAGCAAATCAAATTGTAATTCTAAATTTGATAATTCACGTTTTAATGCTTTCTCTTTAGGAGATTCAAAGTAATGTCCTCCAATAAAAACAAACAAAAAACCAAACAATGAAGCAGCTACTAAAAACAAAGTTAGATACTTAAAAGTGCGTCGTTTTTTGCGCTCTATTTTTTTATAAGAGAGCGTTTCGGAATCATAATAATATTTTACTTTACTCATTATCTAATTTATACTATTTTTGCAGTTGTTAATGCTGAATATTTCAGCCTGTTAAAATAGTTAACGAACAACAAATATATAAATTGTTTTATTAAGCTTTATGCTTATGCAAACAAGATTATCAACATAGTTATTATGAATTCTCAAGACATACGCACAACATTCCTTAAATTTTTTGAAGATAAGAAGCATAGTATTGTGCAATCTGCTCCAATGGTTTTAAAAGACGATCCAACATTAATGTTTGTTAATTCTGGAATGGCACCTTTTAAAGAATATTTTTTAGGCAATGCGCAACCAAAAAATAACCGTTTGACAGATACTCAAAAATGTTTGCGTGTTTCTGGAAAGCATAACGACTTAGAAGAAGTTGGTTATGATACTTATCATCATACTTTATTTGAGATGTTAGGTAATTGGTCTTTTGGAGATTATTTTAAAAAGGAAGCAATTGCTTGGGCTTGGGAGTTGTTGACTGAAGTTTATAAAATTGATAAAGATATTTTATACGTCACTGTTTTTGAAGGTTCTGATGATGCAGATGACCTTAAAATGGATACTGAAGCTTATGATATTTGGAAGCAGTACATTAGTGAAGACCGTATTTTAAAAGGAAATAAAAAAGATAACTTTTGGGAAATGGGTGAGCAAGGACCATGTGAACCTTGTAGCGAAATTCATGTAGATATTAGATCTGCTGAAGAAAAAGCTAAAGTTGACGGTAAAGATTTGGTAAACGAAGACCATCCACAAGTAGTTGAAATCTGGAATCTGGTTTTTATGCAATACAACCGTAAAGCCAATGGGAGTTTAGAAGATTTACCAAACAAGCATATAGATACAGGAATGGGTTTTGAGCGTCTATGTATGGTGTTACAGGATGTAAAATCTAATTACGATACAGACGTTTTCACACCAATTATTAGAGAAATTGAAACTATTACTGGAAAAGATTATAATAAAGACGAAAAAACAGATATTGCCATTCGTGTTATTTCTGACCATGTTCGTGCAGTAGCATTTTCAATTGCAGATGGACAATTGCCAAGTAATACAGGAGCTGGTTATGTAATACGTCGTATTTTACGTCGTGCAGTACGTTATGGATTTACTTTTTTAGATAAAAAAGAACCATTTATTTACCGTTTGGTAAATGTATTGACCGAAAAAATGGGAAAAGCATTTCCAGAATTAAAAGCACAAAAGCAATTAATTGAAAATGTAATTAAAGAAGAAGAAGCGTCTTTTTTAAGAACATTAGATCAAGGTTTAGCTATTCTAGATCGTATTGTTGATAATGCGACTGATAAGCAAGTGTCTGGATCAAAAGTATTTGAACTTAAGGATACTTATGGTTTTCCTGAAGATTTAACAGATTTAATATTACGCGAAAAAGGATTCTCTTATAATAAAGGCGAATTTAATAAACGTTTAAAAGAACAACAAGGTAGAGGTCGTGAAGCATCAGAATTAAAATCTGACGATTGGACTGTTTTAATTCAAGATGAAGATCAAGAATTTATTGGTTACGACCAATTAGAGGCTAAAGTAAAGATTACAAAATACCGTAAAGTTGTGTCTAAAAAAGATGGCGAAATGTATCAATTGGTATTTAACTTGACTCCTTTTTATGCAGAAGGTGGTGGACAAGTTGGTGATAAAGGATATATTAAGGCAGCAAATGGAGATGTGTCTTATATTGTAGACACTAAAAAAGAGAATAATGTAATTATCCACTTGACTAAAGAGTTGCCACGTGATGTCAATCAGACATTTGAAGCTAAAGTAGATGAAAAACAACGTAACAGAACAGAGTGTAATCATACAGCAACTCATTTATTACATCAGGCTTTAAGAGAGGTTTTAGGTGATCATGTAGAGCAAAAAGGATCTGCTGTACACTCTAAGTATTTACGTTTTGATTTTTCTCATTTTTCTAAATTAACGGTTGAAGAGTTACGTGATGTAGAAAACTTTGTAAATTCAAGAATAGAAAGTAAATTACCATTACAAGAAGGTCGTAACATACCAATGGAGAAAGCAGTAGCAGAAGGTGCTATGGCTTTGTTTGGAGAAAAATATGGTGACGCAGTACGAACAGTACGTTTTGGTCAATCTATAGAATTATGTGGTGGAACACATGTAGATAATACAGCAGATATATGGCATTTTAAAATTGTGTCTGAAGGTGCAGTAGCATCAGGAATACGTCGTATTGAAGCTATTACAAACGATGCGGTTAAGTCTTACTATCATGATAACAACAGAGCGTTTTTTGAAATGAAAGATATGCTTAACAATGCAAAAGAGCCTATTAAAGCACTTCAAAACTTACAAGACGAAAACTCTAGCTTAAAAAAGCAAATAGAGCAGTTATTAAAAGATAAAGCAAAGAATATTAAAGGCGAACTTAAAAATGAAATAACAGAAGTAAACGGAATTAACTTCTTAGCTAAGCAATTAGATTTAGACGCTTCTGGTATTAAAGATTTATGTTTTGAGCTAGGTAGCCAATTTGATGATTTATTCTTGTTATTTGGAGCAGAAAACAATGGTAAAGCAATATTGTCATGTTATGTTTCTAAAAGTTTAGTTGAAACAAAAGACCTTAATGCAGGAACTATTGTTAGAGAATTAGGGAAGCACATCCAAGGTGGTGGTGGTGGACAACCATTTTTTGCTACAGCAGGAGGTAAATATCCAGCAGGAATCAAGGATGCTTTAGAAGCTGCAAAGAGTTATTTAAACTAATGAATTATTGGAGTTCATATGAAAACGGTTCCACAATTCAAGGGTCTGGTTCTGAAGGTGGAGTAATTATATTGGATGAAGAAAATATACTAGGAGCTAGGATTACACTTGAGAAAAACACTTCTATAGCTGATTGTGCTATAACTTTAGGAGTATATGGAGTTATGTTTCATACTGACTATTTTTCTACATTTAATGAAGCTAAATTAAAATATGAAGTGTTGAAAATTAGAATTCAAATCTTGTTAAATCATATAAAAATTGAAGATAATTATCGTGATTCAAATTGGAAAGAAAGGTTTAATTTGTTGATTGAAAATCTAATTTAATAGGTTCAGAATTTTAGATAAATCAGATATTTATGAATCTACAAACCAAAATACCACTAAAAAAGCAAGAGCATAATCTTATAGATTATAATTCTAAAGTATTGCTTTTTGGATCTTGTTTTGCAGAAAATATTGGAGATAAATTTAATTACTATAAGTTTCAAAATTATATAAACCCTTTTGGTGTTTTGTTTCACCCAATTGCAATACAACGTTTAGTTAGTAATGCAATAAATGGTAAAAAATTTACAGATGAAGATGTGTTTTTAAATAACGAGCAGTTTCACTGTTTTGATGCGCATTCAAAAGTAAGTCAACAAACAAAAAGTTTGCTGCTACATCAACTTAATGCATCATTACAAAAGACTAGTCATTATTTAAAGCAAGCCTCACATGTTGTTATAACTTTAGGTACAGCTTGGGTTTATCGTTTGATTAAGACTAATCAGATCGTGGCTAATTGTCATAAACTACCACAGCAAAATTTTCAAAAACAAATTTTAAGTGTTCAAAATATTGAGACAGCACTTCAATCTATAATTGATCAAATAAAGCAGGTTAACCCTAAAGTTAATTTTATTTTTACAGTCTCTCCAGTAAGACATATTAAAGATGGTTTTATAGAGAATACACAAAGTAAATCTCATTTAATTACTGCAATTCATCAAGTTTTAGATAGTCAATCGTTTTATTTTCCATCGTATGAAATTATGATGGATGAGCTGCGCGATTATCGTTTTTATAAACCAGATATGTTGCATCCAAATGAAACAGCTGTACAGTATATTTGGGAGCGTTTTAATGATGTTTGGATGTCAGATTTAGCAAAAAGCACTATGGATGATGTTGCTTTTATTCAAAAAGGATTGCTACACAAACCGTTTAACCCAAATTCTGATGCACATCTTAATTTTCTTAAAAAATTAAAAGCAAGACAACAAATGTTAATTGATAAATTTTCTTTTATCAAATTTAGCTAATTGTAACTTGTTGATTTGTAAGTATTTTTACACGAATAGTTCCTACAACTAGGTTAATTCTCTTTTAGTCGAAAAAAAAATGATAACTCTTATCTTAAGCTTACTTTTAAAATGCTATTAATCATACTTCAATTAAACACCAACCATTAAACTGTCAATCCAGTTTATTTCGTTGGTGTTTTTGTTAATAGTCTTCAGATTTAAGTTTTAAACATTTTTTCAGAGTTTTTTGAAAACCTTGATGCTTTTTTTGTGTATTTTTATAACATGCGAAAAATTGTAATAGGTATTGTCTTAGCATTTGTTATTTCTTTTATTTTTAAGAAATGTACTGAAGATAAAATGAGTAAAACAGTTATTAATGAGCATTCTGCTTTAATAGCCAAACAAATTAAAAATGTTGGAAAACTAGTAGTTACAGAAGGTTACTTTAGTGATGCATATGGTTATAAAGACACCAAAACTTATTTTAATATTCCGTCAGAGAAACAAGCGTTAGTTATCGTAAATGCTGAGGTTACGGTTAGTTATGATTTAAGTAAAATAGAATTTACTATAGATAGCGTCAATAAAATTTTAAAGATAAAGTCTATTCCAAAAGAAGAAATAAAAATCTATCCCGAATTAGAATATTATGATGTAGAAAGCGGTTATTTTAATAAATTTAGTGCTGAAGATTATAACAAAATAAATAAGATTGTAAAAGAACGTATTACTAAAAAAGTAGAAGCCTCTAATTTACAAATTAATGCAGAAAACAGATTAATTAGTGAGCTGGCTAAATTTTAC
Source organism: Olleya sp. R77988 (assembly GCF_044594215.1). GTDB lineage: Bacteria > Bacteroidota > Bacteroidia > Flavobacteriales > Flavobacteriaceae > Olleya. The sequence goes on from NZ_CP138988.1 coordinate 1,684,945, forward strand.
ATTTTAACCAACAGTTTAGGTTGGACGTTACAATACAATCAAACAGAAATTGATAGTCAGGATAAACTAGAAATATTAAAACTATAGTTTATTAGACAAACTATGCCATCCTCCACCATTTAAAACCTCAATTCCATTACTACGTAATATAGCAGCAGCACTGCCAGATCGCATTCCGCTTGCGCAACAAGTAATAACAGGTTTGTTCCATTTTTTAATATCCTTTACTTTGGCTTGGATCTGTTGTAAAGGAATATGTTTTGATCCAGGAATTGCTCCAGAATTATATTCTGCTTTAGAGCGTACATCTAATATAACAGCTCCTCTTTCTGTAAAGTCTTTAATTTTATCGCTTTTATTTCCATATAAGAAACTTAATAATCCCATAATTTATTTTTTTACAAATTTCATTTATTTATTTCAAAAGATAAGTAACAATAGTTACAACTTATTTTTTTTATCTTCAACCTCTATATGATGCAACAAACAAGAAAAGAAGAAATAATAAAAACAGCTGCTAAGCTTTTCAAAGAAAAAGGATATAGTGCTGTGACTATGCGTGATCTTGCATCTGCAATGGGAATTAAAGCAGCTAGTTTGTATAATCATATTAGTTCTAAGCAAGATATTTTAAATGCTATTATTATTTCTTTAGCTGAAGAGTTTACCAAAGGAATGAAGTTAATACAAGCCTCAAACAATACATGTATAGATAAGTTGAAGCAAGTAGTGGCATTGCATGTTGGTATTGCAAGCGAAAATGTTTACGGAATGGCTTCATTAAATAACGATTGGATGCATTTAGAAGCACAATTAAATCATTATTTAAAGCTGCGTAAAGATTATGAAAACGATTTTCTTTCAATAATAAAAAAAGGTATTGAAGCATCAGAAATAAAAGACTCAAACCCTGAAATTATTATGTTTTCAATGCTTACTACTTTGCGTTCTCTCCATATTTGGATACCTAAAAAAGAAGATCTTAATGTAAGCGATTTAGCTAACAACTTAAGCAATATACTCATCCACGGAATTAACAAATAGTTATTAATTTATTTTGTAAATTTGTCAAAGAAACTAACAAGTGTTAGTCTGAACATAAAGCATAAATATGGCTCAATTTTATAAGCTTAAAATTCAAAACATTTATAAAGAAACAGAAGATACTTCTGTTATAGACTTTCACGTTCCCTTAGAACTTGAAAGCGAATTTAAATTCCGTCAAGGTCAGCACTTAACACTTAAAGCAGATATTAATGGCGAAGATGTGCGTCGATCGTATTCTTTGTGTTCAAGTCCAGCAGATAACCAATGGAAAGTTGCAGTAAAGCAAATTCCAGGTGGTAAGTTTTCAACATATATAAACGAAAGTTTAAAAACTGGAGATACACTTGATGTAATGGCTCCAAGCGGAAACTTTGGAGTTCCCGTAAAACCAGATGCTTCAAAAAATTATCTATTTTTTGCAGCTGGAAGTGGGATTACTCCTGTGCTTTCCATGATAAAAGCACATTTGGCAGCAGAACCTAATACAACTTGCAAGTTGTTTTATGTAAATAAAACAGCAAAATCTATTATCTTTAAAGAGGAATTAGAACAGCTTCGTAACAAATACTTTGGTAAACTAGAAATCTACTATTTCTTAACAAAAGAAAGAAGAGATATAGAATTATTTAACGGAAGATTCGATGACGAGAAAATGAAAGTTTTAACCAAAACATTTATCGATATTCCAGATACAAGTGAAGTCTTTCTTTGCGGTCCAGAACAAATGGTAAACTATGTAAGTAGCTATTTAATAGAAGCAGGATTACCAAAAGAGTTAGTGCATTTCGAGCTTTTTGTAACAGGACTTTCGGAAGAAGATATAAAAAGAGCAGAACGACTAGCAAAACAAAATGTAGAAGGCATCGAAGTAACTATTGTAGATGGAGGAAAAGAATTTCTTTTCACTATGACTAAAGACTATGATAACATTCTAGACGCAGCATTAGGAGCTGGAGCAGATTTGCCTTTCGCATGTAAAGGAGGAGTTTGTAGCACTTGCAAATGTAGAGTGGTTGAAGGTTCCGTAGAAATGAAAATCAACTATGCTTTAGACGAAAAAGAAGTTGCTCAAAAATTAGTATTAAGTTGTCAATCTGTTCCAACAAGTGAAAAGGTTGTTGTCGATTTTGATGTATAAAAAATTAAACTCAAAACTATGAGTGAAGAACAAATAAAAAGTTTAGAAAAACAATTCGAAGCACGTATCGCAAGAGACGAGAAGATCGAACCAAAAGATTGGATGCCAGAAAAATATCGTAAAACGCATATTAGGCAAATGTCTCAACATGCACATTCTGAAATTGTTGGGATGTTACCAGAAGGAAACTGGATTACAAGAGCACCTTCATTACGTCGTAAAGTTGCCCTATTGGCTAAAGTGCAAGACGAAGCTGGACACGGATTATATTTATATTCCGCTTGCGAAACATTAGGAGTTTCACGAGTAGAGCTTTATGATCAATTACACTCTGGGAAAGCAAAATACTCATCAATATTCAACTACCCAACAGTAACTTGGGCAGATATGGGAGCAATTGGTTGGTTAGTAGATGGAGCAGCAATTATCAACCAAGTGCCACTTTGTAATACATCTTATGGACCATATGCTAGAGCAATGGTAAGAGTATGTAAAGAAGAAAGTTTTCATCAACGTCAAGGTTATGAAATCATGATAAAACTAGCTAACGGAACACCTGAGCAAAAGGAAATGGCACAAGATGCTTTAAACCGTTGGTGGTGGCCAAGTTTAATGATGTTAGGTCCTACAGATGCAGAATCCATACATACAGAGCAATCCATGAAATGGAAATTAAAACGTAAGTCTAACGATGATTTACGTCAGCAATTTATAGATCAAACAGTACCACAAGCCGAATTAATTGGGCTTACAATTCCTGATCCAGATTTAAAATGGAACGAAGAAAAAGGTGTTTACGATTTTGGAGAAATTAATTGGGATGAGTTCTGGCAAGTTGTAAAAGGTCATGGTCCATGTAATAAAGAAAGAATGAAAGCAAGAGTTAATGCATGGGAAGAAGGTGAATGGATAAGAGATGCAGCAATGGCTTATGCCGAAAAGAAACAAGCAAGAAAACAAAAACAAGCAATTTAAATTTCATCGTCAGTTCGAGTGAAATTGCTTTTTAGCAATTTTGTATCGAGAATAAGATGAAACAATACATATAAATTATGTCAAACAAAAAAAATTGGCCACTTTGGGAAGTCTTCGTAAGAAGTAAAAACGGATTAGAACACAGACACTGCGGAAGTTTACACGCAGCAGATGAAGAAATGGCTTTAGAAAATGCAAGAGATGTATACACAAGACGAAGTGAAGGTGTTAGCATTTGGGTTGTAGAATCTAAACACATAACAGCATCAAATCCTGATAATAATGGAGAAATGTTTGAACCAGCTCACGATAAAGTATATCGTCATCCAACATTTTACGATTTACCAGACGAAGTAAAACATATGTAATGAAAGAAAATTTATATAAATACATTCTAGGAATTGCAGATAACTCGCTAATCCTCGGTCAAAGACTAGGAGAACTAACAGGTCATGGACCAAGTCTAGAAACTGATATAGCTTGCACAAATATGTCATTAGATTTATTTGGTCAAGTGCGTAGTTATTATCAATATGCAGCTAAAGTTTCAGGAGATAAGAGAACCGAAGACGACATTGCAATGCTTCGTAAAGAAAGAGAATATGTAAATGTACTTTTGGTAGAACAACCAAATACAGATTTTGCATATACAATGGCACGTCAGTTTTTATTCGATGTATATCATTTGCTTTTTTTACAAGAATTACAGAAAAGTAAAGATTTAACGCTATCTGCAATTGCAAACAAATCTATAAAAGAAGTAAGCTACCATTTACGTTTTTCAACAGATTGGATAAAACGTTTAGGTGATGGAACAGAGGTAAGTCATCAAAAAATGCAAGATGCTATAGATGGGTTATGGACGTATACAGACGAGCTGTTTCATCAAACTGAAGCTGATAAAGCAATGGTTAAAGAAGGAATTGGTGTAGATGTTACCAAATTAAAAGAAGCGTATTACAACAAGGTAAATGCTATTTTAGAAGAATCTACTTTAAGTGTTCCTGAATCAAAATGGTTTCAAAAAGGAGGTAAAGAAGGTATTCATACAGAACATTTAGGATATTTATTAAGTGATTTGCAATACATGCAACGCACTTATCCTAATATGGAATGGTAACCAACTCCTTTGAAAAAAGAGATCTAGTAATAAGAAAATAAACGTCACTTCGAGTGATTTGTGAAGTATGAGCAGATTGTATCGAGAAGCAATAAAATAAGATTCCCGTTTTACGTGAAATAAATATGACAACAACAGAACAAAATATAGACGAAATCTTAATTCCAATTCTGGAACAAGTTTCTGATCCAGAAATTCCAGTATTATCCATTATGGATATGGGAGTTGTTCGTACTGCTGTTATAGAAAATGATATTGTAAAAGTGCAAATAACACCAACTTATAGTGGTTGTCCAGCTATGGATGTTATTGGAGATGATATTAAAAGTGCATTGAAAAATGCAGGATATAATTCAGAAATAGAATTAATCCTAGCTCCAGCTTGGACAACCGATTGGATTACACCAAGAGGTAGAAAAGCTTTAGAAGATTATGGTATTGCAGCACCTTTAAGTGCAGAAGCAGATATAAGTGTTTTGCTAGAAGGTAAACGTTTGGTAAAGTGTACCAATTGTGGTTCTAAAAACACAAGATTAGTAAGTCAGTTTGGATCAACAGCATGTAAAGCACAATTTCAGTGTGAGGATTGCCAAGAACCGTTTGACTATTTTAAATGTCTTAAATAGACAAATAATATAACAGGTATGAGTAATAATTCAATTCTATTAAAAATTGAAAACAAAGTAGCGTACATCACGCTCAATAGACCAGAAGTGTTTAATAGTTTCAATCGTGAAATGGCCTTTTTATTACATGACACATTAGATGCTTGTGAAAAAAACGATGAGGTAAGAGCAATAGTTTTAACAGGAAACGGAAAAGCTTTTTGTGCAGGTCAAGATTTAAAAGAAGTTACAGATCCAGATTTAAATCCTGGATTTAAAAAAATATTAGAAGAGCATTATAATCCAATAATTACACGTATTCGTTCTATCAAAAAACCAGTTATTGGTGCTATTAATGGAGTAGCAGCAGGAGCAGGAGCAAATATTGCTTTGGCTTGTGATGTTGTTGTTGCTCACGAAAAAGTAAGCTTCATTCAGGCATTTAGTTTGATAGGTTTAGTGCCAGATAGTGCTGGAACTTTCTTTTTACCAAGATTAATCGGATTTCAAAAAGCATTAGCATTAGCAATGTTAGGTGATAAAATTGGAGCTGAAGAAGCTGAAAAAATGGGAATGATTTATAAAATGATTCCTTTAGAAAGTTTTGAAGAAGAAGTAAACAAACTAGCTTTAAAAATGGCAAATATGCCAACTAAAGCTTTGGGTATGATTAAAGAATTATTCAATAAATCGATGACAAATGATTTAGATTCTCAATTAGCTTTAGAATCTAAATTACAAATTGAAGCTGCACAAAGTGAAGATTATGCGGAAGGAGTTGCTGCATTTATTGAAAAACGTAAACCAAACTTTAAAGGAAACTAAATGAACGTAGGAATCATAGGAAGTGGAACAATGGGAAGTGGCATCGCGCAAGTTGCTGCAACTTCTGGTTGTAAAGTAAAGTTATACGATACCAATCAAGCTGCTTTAGATAAAGCAAAAGCAAGTTTGGAGAAAATACTATTGCGTTTAATTGAAAAGGGAAGAATCAATACTTCTGAAAAAGATAGGATTCAATCTAATATTTCATATGTAAATAACCTAAAAGATTTAGCAGATTCAAACCTTACTATTGAAGCTATTATTGAAAACCTTGACATCAAGAAAAAAGTGTTTTCAGAATTAGAAAGCTATGTTGCAGATGATTGTATTATTGCATCAAACACATCCAGTTTATCTATAGCATCTATTGCAGCATCACTAAATAAACCAGAACGTTGTGTTGGAATTCACTTTTTTAATCCAGCACCTTTAATGAAACTGGTTGAGGTAATTCCAGCAATCCAAACATCAAATGAAGTTCTTGAAAAATCAATACAAACGATTAAAGACTGGAAAAAAGTAGTAGCAGTAGCTAAAGATACTCCAGGATTTATAGTAAACAGAGTTGCTAGACCATTTTACGGAGAATCATTAAGAATTTATGAAGAAGGATTAGCAGATTTTGCTACGATTGATCATAGTTTAAAAAGCATTGGGAAGTTTAGAATGGGACCATTCGAGCTTATGGATTTTATAGGAAACGATGTTAATTATACAGTAACCGAAACTGTTTTTACAGCCTTCTATTTCGACCCAAGATACAAACCAGCATTTACACAAAAACGTTTTGCAGAAGCAGGTTATTTAGGACGAAAATCTGGAAAAGGATACTATGATTATTCTGAAGGAGCTGTAAAACCAGAACCAAAAGAAGATGCAGTATTAGCGCAAACAATTTTTGATAGAGTGTTAGTAATGCTAATCAACGAAGCAGCAGATGCCTTGTTTTTAAACATCGCATCAGCAGAAGATATAGATAATGCAATGACCAAAGGTGTCAATTATCCAAAAGGATTATTGGCTTGGGCTGATGAGAAAAGTATCGATTGGTGTGTTTCAAAAATAGACGAATTGTATAACGAATATCACGAAGATAGATACAGATGTAGTCCATTATTACGTAAAATGAATAGAGAAAACAAAACGTTTTTTTAATATAACGTAAGTTCAAGTGAAATTGTTTTTTGCAATTTTATATCGAGGACAAAATAGAAACTATATGTCACTCTGAGCTTGTCGAAGAGTCTCAATAATAAAATAATAAAATTCCCGATTTTGTGGGAAATGAATATGAAAGGCGAACAAATTCCATATAAAATGCTTTCCCAAGATGCGTATAGTACTTGGCTAGGAATAGAAATTCTAGAATGCGAAATCGGACGATGCAAAGTCGGAATGACCATTAGAAAAGAAATGCTAAACAGCATGGATAAAGCACATGGAGGAATCAGTTATTCATTAGCAGATACAGCTTTCGGGTTTGCAGCAAACACACATGGTAAATATGCAGTTTCTATCGAAACAAGCATTAATCATATTGAAGCATTAAGCGAAGGTGATTATATAGTTGCAGAATCTGTAATAGAAACCGTTAAGAATAAATTAGGCTTCAATATTATTGAAGTAAAACGAGGAGAAGATATAGTAGCACTGTTCAAAGGTGTAGTTTATAGAACTCAAAAAGATTGGGAAGAATAGTACAGAATAGTGCAGAGTTAAAGGACTAACAAAATTAAAAAGTCAAGTCCCTATTTCAATTCATCGAATTGAACATTGAAATGCAGAAATAATGAACGAAGGAATGTAGATGCAAAGCGAAGCTTTAAGCACGTAATTCCGAAAGAGAATGTTGCTTTAGCAATTTCCTCATTTCAATATGATTTTTTGGTTCGTTTTGTATCAAGACAAAATGAATAGAAGAAAAGATATTAATAAAATTAGGATCCTGTTTTTATAGGAAGAAATAAAAGATATGAAAGAAGCATACATAATAGACGGAATTAGAACACCAATAGGAAATTACAAAGGCACATTATCTACTGTTCGTACAGACGATTTAGGAGCATTAGTAATTTCTGAAATTGTAAAACGTAATCCAAGTATTCCAAAAGAAGCTTATGACGATGTTATTATGGGTTGCGCAAACCAAGCTGGAGAAGATAATCGTAATGTAGCGAGAATGTCATCACTATTAGCTGGGTTGCCATTTACAGTTCCAGGCGAAACAGTAAACCGTTTATGTAGCTCAGGATTATCAGCAATTATTCACGCAAATCGCGCGATAAAAGCAGGAGATGGAGATGTGTTTATTTCTGGAGGCGTTGAAAATATGACACGTGGGCCATACGTAATGGCAAAACCATCAACCGCATTTGGAGGCGATTCTAAAATGTATGATTCTACTTTTGGGTGGCGTTTTATCAATCCGAAAATGCAAAAAATGTATGGCACAGACGGAATGGGAAACACTGCTGAAAATCTTGTTGAAAAGTATAATATCTCTAGAGAAGATCAAGATAAATTCGCATATTGGAGTCAAATGAAAGCGACTAAAGCGCAAGAAAACGGAAGGTTAGCAAAAGAAATAGTCACTGTTGAAATTCCACAACGTAAAAAAGATCCTATTCAATTTTCAAAAGATGAATTTGTAAAACCAACAACTTCTTTAGCTATTTTAGGAAAACTAAGAGCAGCATTTAAAAAAGAAGGTGGAAGCGTAACAGCAGGAAACTCTTCAGGATTAAACGATGGAGCAGCAGCAACAATTATAGCATCAGAAGATGCAGTAAAAAAATACAATCTAAAACCATTAGCACGAATAGTAAGTTCTGCAGTGGTTGGTGTCGAGCCTAGAATTATGGGAATTGGTCCAGTACAAGCATCTAATAAAGCATTAGAGAAAGCAGGTTTAACCATGGATGATATGGATGTGATTGAGTTAAATGAAGCATTCGCTGCACAAGCTTTAGCATGTACTAGAGCTTGGGGATTAGCAGATAACGATCCAAGACTTAACCCAAATGGAGGATCAATTGCTATAGGTCATCCATTAGGTGTTACTGGAGCAAGAGTTGCATATTCTGCAGCTTTAGAGTTACAGGAACAAAATAAAAAATATGCATTAATTACGATGTGTATTGGAGTTGGACAAGGCTATGCCGCAATTATAGAACGCGTATAACATGAAAAAAATACAACACTACGTCCAAGGACAATGGACCACAGGTAAAGAAGAAGGAACACCAATTTTAGATGCTGTAACTGGCGAAGCTTTTACAAGTGTTGCTATTGAAGGTTTAGACGTTCCAGAAATTCTTAACTACGGACGAACAAAAGGAGGAGAAGTCCTTCGTAAAATGACCTTTCAAGAGCGTGGAAACATGCTTAAAAAATTAGCATTGTATTTGACCAAAAGAAAAGATGCTTTTTACGACTTAAGTTATAGAACTGGAGCAACAAAAGTAGATAGTTGGATAGATATTGAAGGTGGTTTTGGAAACTTATTCGCTAATGCGTCATTACGTAAATTATTCCCAAATCAATCCTATCACGTAGAAGGTGATGCTATCGATTTATCTCGTGGTGGACGTTTTATGGCACATCATATTATGGTGCCTAAAAAAGGCGTTGCAGTTCATATTAACGCATTTAATTTCCCGGTTTGGGGAATGTTAGAAAAGTGTGCAGTAAACTGGATGGCTGGAGTTCCTGCTGTAGTTTTACCAGCACCTTCATCATCTTATTTAGCTGAGGCTGTAGCCAAAGAAATAATCGCTTCAGGAATATTACCAGAAGGCGCATTACAAATTATAAACGGAACTGTAAAAACCATTTTAGATACTGTAGAGTCTCAAGATGTAGTCACTTTTACTGGTTCAGCAAAAATAGGACGCTTATTAAAAGCGCATCCGCAACTTATTCAAGAATCTGTACCATTTACAATGGAAGCCGATTCTTTAAACGCATCCATCTTAGGAGAAGATGCAGTTCCTGGAACACCAGAATTTGACTTGTTTATTAAAGAAGTCAGAAAAGAAATGACAGTTAAAGCAGGACAAAAATGTACTGCAATACGTAGAATCATAGTTCCAGAAAAGCTAGTAGAAGATGTGCAAACTGCATTATCAAATGCATTAGATAAAGTTACCATTGGAGATCCAAGACTAAAAGAAGTTAGAATGGGATCGTTGGTAAGTCTTCAACAAGTGCAAGCCGTTAGAGATTCGGTTAACGATTTATCTAAAGAAGCACAAATTGTTTATGGTAGTTTAGACGAAATTAATACCATTGGAGCAGATGCTAAAAAAGGAGCTTTTATTAGTCCAATTTTATTAAGATCAGATAATCCATTTCAAAATACAGTCATTCACGAACGTGAAGCATTTGGTCCAGTAAGTACCATAATGCCTTATAAAAACTTAGATGAAGCCATTACTTTGGCGCAAATGGGTAAAGGGTCGTTAGTGTCTTCCATTGCAACAAATGACGACAAGATTGCTAAAGAATATGTGGTAAATGCGGCAAGTCATCATGGACGTATTATGGTTATTAATCGTGATATGGCTAAAGAAAGTACTGGTCATGGTTCGCCATTACCATATTTAGTTCATGGTGGTCCAGGACGTGCTGGAGGTGGAGAAGAAATGGGAGGAATTCGTGGTATAAAGCATTATTTACAACGTACAGCTATTCAAGGTTCGCCAACAACAATTACAGAGATTACAGGTATTTACCAGCAAAACGCAAACTATAAGGAAGCAGAAATGCATCCATTTAAATACCATTGGGAAGACATTCAACCAGGAATGTCTATGAAAACCCACAAGCGTACATTTACAGATACAGATATTATCAATTTTGCAAATGTCACTTGGGATCATTTCTATGCACATACAGATATTACCTCTTTAGAAGGCAGTATTTTCGAACAAAGAACTGCTCATGGTTATTTCATTATTTCAGCTGCAGCAGGATTATTTGTATATCCAAATAAAGGTTCAGTGTCTGCAAATTATGGATTAGAAGAATGCAGATTTTTAAGACCATTATATCATAACGATACTATTTATGTACGTTTAACATGTAAGCAAAAAGTAGATAGAGATGTCGCTTCTGCTGAACATCCAAGCGGAATAGTAAAATGGTACGCAGAAATTTTTGATGCCAATACTGATGAGAAAGTAGCATTTGCAACTGTCTTGACAATGGTTCAGAAAAAGCAAGAGGTTTTTACTGAAATGACTGAAGATAAAATCAACGAATGTCTTTCTGCATTAAAAGAAGATACAAAACCAGAATGGGGAATTATGACGCCTCAACATATGGTTGAACATTTAGAATACACGTATAAAATCGCTTCGGGAGAAATTCAGGATTTTGAAATTGCAACACCAGAAAAGATTTTAGAAAAAGTGAAGAATAGTCTTTGGAATTATGATAAGTTTCCGAAAAACTCTAAATTTCCTTCATTAGAAAAAGATACTTTAGATGAATTAAAACATGCTGATTTGGTAACAGCTATTTCAAAATTTAAAGAGCAAAGAGAAACGTATTTAGAGTATTTTAAAGAAAATCCAAAAGCAACATTAAGCAATATGGTTTTCGGAGAGTTGAATAAATATGAATGGTATTTGTTGGAACGAAAGCATTTGAATCATCACTTCGAACAATTCGGATTATTAGGCTAAATGAAACATTTATTTGAAGAGAAATTTAATGAACCAATTGGTCTGAAAATAGAATATTTCAGTTTTCTTTTTTCTATAAAAGAAAACGCAAAAGAACCAATACTTGCTTGGATGAAAACTAGTGATTCGATTTGGCATAGATTTTTTATTGATGCTTGGATGCCACATTGGAACGCAACTAATACTGAAGAGTCTAAAGAATATTATGAAACTGAAATTATTGAAGATTATATAAAAGAGGAATTAGAGGACTATCAAAGTGAAGATGGAGATAAATGGGAAGAAGTAAATATATTAGAAGCGTTCGATTTAATAAATAAAAAAATAATTAATGCTGAATCAAAACATATTGAATTAAATGGGTTTTGGTGTACACAATTAAACATAGAGATAGAAAACAATAACGAGATTATTTTAAACGATTATTGTGATGAAAAAGAGAGTGAATTAATAATTAACGGAATTAAATTATAAATTACAATATGAGCGACCCATACGTTAAAATAAACATAGAAAACGAAGTAGGATACATAGAATTTTTCCATCCTGCACACAACTCGTTACCAAGTGATGTATTAGCAGAATTAGCCCAAACCATAACAAACGCAGGAACAAACGACACGATAAAAGTAATCGTGCTTAAAAGCGGAAAAGACAGAACCTTTTGTGCTGGAGCAAGTTTCAAAGAATTAATAAATATCAATGATGAAGCAACCGGAAAAATATTCTTTTCAGGATTTGCAAATGTGATTAATGCGATGCGTAAATGTCCAAAATTTATTATTGGTCGTGTACAAGGAAAAACCGTTGGTGGTGGCGTTGGATTAGCAGCTTCAACAGATTATTGTATGGCTTCAAAATACGCAGCAATTAAGTTAAGCGAACTAAATATTGGTATTGGTCCATTCGTAGTTGGACCAGCAATAGAACGTAAAATTGGATTAAGTGGCATGTCGCAAATAGCAATAGACGCAAACACATTTTATCCAGCAGAATGGGCAAAACAAAAAGGCTTATTTACACATGTTTACGAAAGTAATGAAGTGCTTGACGAAGCTGTAAAAACAACAGCAGAGCATTTATGTACTTATAATACTGATGCCATGCGAGAAATGAAAAAAGTCTTCTGGCAAGGTACAGATCATTGGGATGATTTATTGGCAGAACGTGCTGCCATTAGTGGACGTTTGGTGCTTTCAGAATTCACAAAAGAGAAACTAAAAAGTTTTAAATAAATGTTTAATTATAATGATAAAAAATTTAAAGCTGTAAAGAACACTGTAAATGGTGAGACTTCAGACGAAACTATTTTTCATTATAAACAAGCAAAAAATATAGTAACAGCTAGATATTCTGGAGGTAAAATTATGGAAGGACATCTTATAGGATTAGTTTCAAAAGATGGAGAAATAAATATGAGATACCATCAAGTTAATGTTGAAGGAGAATTAATGACTGGAAAATGTAAATCCATTCCAGAAGTGTTAGCTAGTGGAAAGATCAGATTACACGAAGAATGGCAATGGACATCTGGCGATAAAAGTAAAGGAAGGTCAATAATAGAAGAATTATAATATGATTTACAGTTTTAAAGGCTACACACCAGTTGTTCACGAATCTAGTTTCGTACATCCTTTGGCTGCAGTTACAGGAAACGTAATTATTGGTAAAAACTGTTACATTGGTCCAGGAGCAGCAATTCGTGGAGATTGGGGACAAATTATTTTAGAAGATGGTGTAAACGTACAAGAAAATTGTACAGTGCATATGTTTCCTGGGAAATCAATAACACTTAAAGAAAGTGCGCATGTTGGTCATGGAGCCATTATTCATGGCGCAAATTTAGGTCGTAATTGTTTAATTGGTATGAACTCCGTAATCATGGATGATGCCGAAATTGGAGATGAATCTATAGTTGGAGCTATGACATTTGTAAAAGCTGAAACTATAATTCCTAAACGTAGTTTAGTAGTTGGAAATCCAGCAAAAGTAATCAAGCAAGTAAGTGACGAGATGATTGCTTGGAAAACAAAGGGTACTCAGTTATACCAACAATTACCAGCAGATTGCCACGAAACACTTAAAGAAGTTGAACCACTTAGAGAAGTGCCTAAAGATTTGTCAACTCAAGAAGAAGCTTATAAAACGTTGAGAGATACGTTTAAAAAGTAGTTAAATTCTACTCAAATCCACCTCATTAGTTTCCTTTCCTGTAGACAACGTAATCAAACTTTGCACATTCCCTAAATAAGGCAACAACGTTAATTTCGAAATAATAAACGTTTCATAAGCCTCAATATCTTCAACCACAAGTTTTAATAAATAATCAAAGTTTCCACTTACTCTGTGACATTCAATCACTTCAGGGAAGCTATTAATTTGAGTCACAAATTTTTCCAAATAACTACGTGTGTGACCTTGTAACGTGATACCAATAAAAACGGTTTGTTTCAAGCCAATCTTCTTGTTGTTTAAAACCGCAACATACTTTTTAATATAGCCTTGTTTCTCTAGTTTTTTTATGCGCTCAAACACAGGAGTTGTTGTCATTCCTAATTCCTCAGCAATGCTTTTAGTGGTTCTATTGCTATTCTGTTGCAGTAAGGAGAGAATTTTTGTGTCTATTTTATCAAGATTGTGTGCCATAGAAAATTGTAATTAATAAGGCTGTAAATTTACATAAAAAAGAATTAAAAACTTAATTCATCAAACAAATTAGAATAGTATTCTGTATTTTATTTAAATGAAAGATTTTAACATATTTAAATTTAATTATTAATTAACTTTCATTCTTTAAAATCAAAAAATTTGGCAGAATTTCAACTTAAGATGCCCAAAATGGGTGAAAGTATTACAGAAGGAACCATTATTAATTGGTTAATTTCTGAAGGAGATAGTTTTGAAGAAGGCGACATCATTCTAGAAGTTGCAACAGATAAAGTAGATAATGAAGTGCCAGCTCCAGCTTCTGGAACACTAGTTAAAACGTTATTTGGCGCAAAAGATGTTGTTCCAGTTGGACAAGTTATGGCAATTCTTAATCTTTCAGAGGAAGAAAAACCTTCAAAAAATAAGGTTGTCACGTCGAGCGCAGTCGAGACGTCTCAAAAGAAGAAAAGTTTAAAAAAGAAACAATCTGTAACATCGAGCGCATTCGAGATGTCTCAACCAAATTCATTTTCAGTTTCAAATTCAAACACATTCTTTTCGCCATTAATTATAAAAATAGCACAAGAGCATCATATCAGTTTTGAAGAATTAGCACGAATTCCGGCAACAGGAAATGAAGGCAGATTACGAAAAAGTGATGTGTTTCAGTATATAGAAGAAGGACGACCATTTAAGTTCGCGCAAACAGTTGCGCAACAAGATCCAACAGCATATTGTATTCCACAATTAAAATTCGATAAAGGGAAAGGGAAAGTCATCGAAATGGACCGCATGCGTCAAATGATTGCAGATCATATGGTGTATTCAAAACATACGTCACCACATGTTACTGCTTACGTTGAAGCCGATTTGACAAACATGGTAAATTGGCGAAATACAAACAAAGTTGCCTTTCAAGAAAAACATGGAGAACGCTTAACATTCACACCTTTGTTTGTGGAAGCAGTAGCAAAAGCAGTTAAAGATTTTCCGAATATAAATGCGTCTGTCGATGGAAATAACATTATCGTAAAAGAAGACATAAACATTGGAATGGCAACAGCATTACCAAGCGGAAATTTAATTGTTCCAGTAGTGAAAAATGCTGATACTAAGGATTTAAAAACAATTGCAGCTAACGTAAATGAACTCTCAGGAAAAGCAAGAAAAAACAAGCTAGCTGGTGATGATATTAAAGGAAGTACATTCACTATTTCTAACGTTGGAACGTTTGGAAGTGTAATGGGAACACCAATTATCAATCAACCAGAAGTTGCCATTTTAGCATTAGGAATTATTAAAAAAAGACCAGAAGTTATAGAAACCGAAAATGGCGATGAAATCGCGATACGAAGTATGATGTATTTAT
This sequence comes from Olleya sp. R77988, assembly GCF_044594215.1. Lineage (GTDB taxonomy): Bacteria > Bacteroidota > Bacteroidia > Flavobacteriales > Flavobacteriaceae > Olleya. The sequence goes on from NZ_CP138988.1 coordinate 1,700,360, forward strand.
CATTATCATTCGATCATCGTGTTGTTGATGGCTTTTTAGGAGGTTCGTTTGTAAGACGCGTAGCAGATTATTTCGAGCAGTTCGATTCTAATAGAAAAATATAAGTAACGTCACTTCGAGTGATTTGTGAAGTATGAGCAAATTGTATCGAGAAGCAATAAAAGTTCTCGACACTAAATTTCAGAAAAAGTAATTTCACTCTAATTGACAATAGAACAATAAAAGCAAAAATTTGTCATTCCTGCGAAAGCAGGAATCCTCAAAGATTAGGTATAACATAAAATAGATTCCTGCCTACGCAGGAATGACAAAACTATGAAAAACAACATTTCAATAACCAAAGTCGCTCAATCTAAAGTTGAAGGTATCGATTTCAACAACATTCCATTAGGTACAACATTCACAGATCATATGTTTATTTGCGATTACGAAAACGGTAAATGGACAAACCCAAGAATAGAACCATTAGCCTTAATACCAACACATCCTGCAGCTATGGCTTTGCATTATGGACAAGCAATTTTTGAAGGAATGAAAGCAACAGTAGATGCCAATGGGATTCCAATGCTATTTAGGCCAGAAAAGAATGCTGCAAGACTAAATTTTAGTGCTGACAGGATGGGAATGCCAAATTTTCCAGAAGATTTATTTGTTGAGGGTTTGAAACAACTAGTAGCATTAGAGCAAAATTGGATTCCGTCTAAAGATGGAAGCGCATTATATTTAAGACCATTTATGTACGCAGACGAACCATTTATTGGCATGCGTGCTGCAACTCATTTTAAATTTATAATTATGGCTTCTCCTGCAGGACCTTTTTTTAGTAAGCGAATTAAACTGTGGGCAGAAAATAAATATATACGTGCAGCTTCAGGAGGAACAGGTGAAGCTAAAGCAGCCGGAAACTATGCAGCAGCAATAAGACCAACCGAATATGCGAAAGCAAAAGGATACGATCAAGTATTGTGGTTAGATGCTGTAGAACATAACTATATTCAAGAAGTTGGAACCATGAATATCTTCTTTAAAATAGATGGAAAATTTATCACACCTAAACGTGATGGTTCTATTTTAGATGGTATTACAAGAATGAGTGTCATGGACATTTTAAGAGCTAAAGGCTTTGAGGTTGAAGAAAGAGCAATAACCATACAAGAAATTCGAGATGCTTCAATTGAAGGTAGTTTAGAAGAAGCATTTGGAACTGGAACTGCGGTAGGAATTGCTTACATTCAAGAAATAGCAATGGGAGAAAAAACTATTCATGTTTCAGATGAAAGCCCAGTTGGTTTAGAAGTAAATGATACTTTAAACGCTATAAAAACAGGTAAAACTGAAGATAAGTTTGGTTGGATGATTAAAGTTGAAAAAGAATTAGCTTAATGAAGAAAGATATTTTAGAAAAAGGATTTTCAAAACTCTGCACAGCAAAAGCTATGGCAGAATTATATGAAGCTAATTTTAAACAAGTTTCAAAATACGTACATGCAACATCACGAGGTCATGAAGCAATACAAATCGCCTTAGGTTTACAATTATTACCTCAAGATTATGCCTTTCCGTATTACAGAGATGATGCGATGTTATTATCATTTGGATTAGAACCTTATGATTTAATGTTGCAATTACTAGCAAAAAAAGACGATCCATTTTCTGCAGGAAGAACTTATTATTGTCACCCAAGTTTAAAGGATGACGATAAACCAAAAATCCCTCATCAATCCTCAGCAACAGGAATGCAAGCTATTCCAGCAACAGGAGTTGCAATGGGAATGCAGTATAAAGAATTAAAAGATTTAGATGATAAAACACTTAAAGATTTGCCATTTGTGGTATGTTCTTTAGGAGATGCTTCCGTAACCGAAGGAGAAATAGCAGAAGCCTTTCAAATGGCAGCTTTAAAGCAAATGCCAATTTTATATTTAGTCCAAGATAACGGTTGGGATATTTCGGCAAATGCAGCAGAAACTAGAGCGCAAAATGCTTATGAATATGCAGCTGGATTTCATGGATTAGAAGCGATTTCTATTGATGGTGCAAACTTTATAGAGAGTTATAAAGCACTTGAAAAAGTGATTAAAACTATTCGTACAGAAAGAAGACCTTTTTTAGTACATGCTAAAGTTCCGTTACTTAATCACCATACTTCTGGAGTTAGAATGGAGTGGTATCGTGATGATTTAGAAGAAGCGCGTTCTCGTGATCCATATCCAGTTATAAAACAACAACTTTTAGATGCTGGTTTCAGTAATAAAGAAGTTGAAGTTATAGAGAATTCCGCGAAAGCGAAAGTGCAATCAGATTTTGAAGAAGCATTAAAAGCTGAAGACCCAAAACCTGAAGATTTATTTACAAACGATTTTGTACCAACACCAATCACAGAAGAAAAAGGAACACGTGCACCAGAAGGTGCTGATAAAGTAGTCATGGTAGATTGCGCATTATTCGCAGTGGAAGAATTGATGAGAAAGCATAAAGAATGCTTGCTTTACGGACAAGATGTTGGAGGAAGATTAGGTGGAGTTTTTAGAGAAGCAGCAACTTTAGCGCAAAAATTTGGAGACGATCGTGTGTTTAATACACCAATTCAAGAAGCGTTTATTGTTGGCTCAACCGTTGGTATGAGTGCAGTAGGTTTAAAACCAATAGTTGAGGTTCAGTTTGCAGATTATATTTGGCCTGGATTAAATCAGTTGTTTACAGAGGTTAGCAGAAGTTGTTATTTATCAAACGGAAAATGGCCAATTTCTATGATTTTACGTGTGCCAATTGGCGCTTATGGAAGTGGCGGACCATACCATTCGTCTTCAGTAGAAAGTGTGATTACAAATATTAGAGGTATAAAAATAGCGTATCCAAGTAATGGAGCAGATTTAAAAGGCTTAATGAAAGCTGCTTATTACGACCCAAATCCTGTGGTTATTTTAGAACACAAAGGTTTGTATTGGTCTAAAGTACAAGGAACACAAGGTGCAACATCTATTGAGCCAAGTGAAGATTATGTGCTGCCTTTTGGTAAAGCTTGGGTTTTACAAGAGATTTGGAAACAAGAAAATGTAGAAACATTAACCATTGTAACCTATGGAATGGGAGTGCATTGGGCAATGAATGCAACCGAAGAATTAGGCATGCAAGACCAAATAGAAGTGGTTGATTTACGTACCTTATTTCCTTTAGATGAAGACACCATTATGAAATCAGTCAAGAAAACTGGTAAATGTTTAGTTGTGACAGAAGAGCCAAGTAATAATAGTTTTGCAAGAGCATTAGCTGGTAAAATTCAAGAAGAATGTTTTAAATACTTAGATGCTCCAGTTATGACTATTGGTAGCGAGAATATGCCAGCAATTCCTTTAAATTCTACTTTAGAGCAAACTATGATTCCTTCAACAGAGAAAGTGAAGACAAAAATTGAAGACATATTAAATTACTAAACTATTTTAACGTCACTTTTTTCATTTCATTTCAAACAACTTAGTATATTTGTATCATGATACAATTAGCAACATTTTTGTTTATAAGTGGAGGAGAAATCTTTTTCATCATGCTAATAGTTGTCATGGTTTTTGGAGCCAAAAATATTCCAGAAATTGCTCGAGGAATGGGCAAAGGTATGCGCACACTTAAAGATGCAACCAATGATATTAAATCAGAAATCACTAAATCTGCAGAGCGTAATGGTTTGGATACCAGTATTACAGATGGTGTAACAGAAGAACTTAAAAAAGTTAAAGACGATCTAGAAGACTTTACTGGATCTGTACGTCGTAAATTATAATTTAATTTTTTGGGCGTTACCACAAGGGTCGCGTCATCCGTTTTATCTTTTTTTGCCATATATGGCAGCAAAAAAAGGATGTCACTTCTACCGCTAACGCAATTAAAAACTACATTTTAACACTTGACAAAATTCAAAAACTATCAATTTGATACCAAGCACACATTTTATTTGCTAATTCATCATATTTAATAATGTTTTTTTAAGAATAATTTATATATTTAAATATCAACCATAAACCATATAAAAATGAGAAAAACAGTACTTAAACTATCAATGCTTTTGGTAGTCTTAACTTTTTTTAATGCTTGTCAAAATGAAGAGTATTTAGAAAATCAAGAAGAAAATGCAATTAATTTAGATCAATCAAAACCATTAACTATTCCAGAAATTAATGCAAAAATTAATGAGAGTTTAACAACAACAGGGACTTTTGACTGGAAAGATGTAACACCACATACACTATGGAGTGCTGTAATAAGAGGAAATAATATTTTAACTATTGGTTATGGAGAAGAAGGCGAGAGTTTTGCAGAAGTAAAAACTGAGCGTTTAAAGTCTACATTAGCTAATGTTATCCAAATAGTTGAAGATAATGAAGGGTATAAAAGAGACGAAAAAACAGTTTTGGAACACGAAATTATAAACGTAGTTGATGTAAAAGTAGAGAATTTTACAACCATAAAACAACTATTAGAAACAGAAGGTGTTAGATATTTAGAACCAAATGGATATAGTCATTATGAGACTGTAAATAATGGACGTTCTAGTTCTGGTTGCGATAAAAATGCAGATTATATTAATCCAGCTCATTATACAACAACAAGTCCAAATAATGCTCAAATCTCTTGGCATTTTAACGAGCATAATATAACACAAGCATGGAATTATAGTACAGGAGCAGGAGTAACTATTGGTTTGATTGATACAGGTGTATCTGCATCTCAATCGCTATTAAATGGTAATGGGTTTAAAGATGGTTATTCGTCTAACTCAAGGTATATTCAGAAATACGGAACTTTTATAGACTCTAATTGGTGGTGGTCTAGTAATTATGATGGACCACATGATAAATGTGGACATGGTACAGCTATGGCATCTACTATGGCAGCTCCACGTAATGATAACGGAATGCCAGTTGGTGTTGCTTATAACGCAAACTTAGTAGCTTACAGAGCTACAGAAGATGTTTTGTTAAACGATTATCATGAGCGTAAAGGTGTATCAAAAGCCTTAATACAATTAGGTAACAGAAGTGATGTTAAAATCATTTCTATGTCAATAGGTTATGTTTGGTCAATTGGTAATATTAAAGATGCAGTAAAATATGCTTATAGTAAAGGTAAATTAATTTTTGCTGCAGGTGGTACATCTACTAGTTTTACAAATGGTTTTGGAGTGATTTTTCCAGCAACTATGAGCGAGACTGTAGCTGTTACAGGAGTGGATGATGGACCAAATTATGATAGATGTGATACATGTCATAGTGGAAGTAAAATAGACTTTACCATAATAATGGAAGGTGATAATAATACAAGTAAAGCACCTCCAGTTTTAAGTTTCTATAATAACCAAAGACGTTATACAGGTGGATCATCTGTAGCAACAGCAACAACAGCTGGTATTGCAGCTTTAGTTTGGGCAAAACACCCAACTTGGTCTAGATCACAAGTGTTGAATAAATTAAAGCAATCTGCTGAGTTTTACCCTTACAAAAATAGTAGTTTTGGATATGGTAATATAGATGCTTTACAGGCTGTACAGTAATTATCATTTCTTGTTTTTAGAAAATTAATGATTTAAAATAAAAACCCTCTTCAAAACTGAAGAGGGTTTTTATTTTAAATTTTTGTCTAATTATTTTACAGCAAAATTATTGATTATTTAGCTTCATATGTATTAGTAACATTTCCACCAGTATGTAATTCCATTTGAAGAGTTCCTTTTATTAATTTACAAGTTTTTTTATCTAATTTGTATTCTCCATTCCCTTTAAAGTCTCCAAATAATCCAGGAATTCCAGAAATATCTAAATCTAAGGTAATAATAATCTCATTTTCATTAATATCCTTTACTCTATATGTTGTTTTGGTTATTTGATCAGTTAATGGATTCTTTTTTTCTCCTTGCCAACCGCTTCCTATTTTTACTTTTTTTGAAGGAAACCTTAAAAAAACATTACCAATATCAATGATTGGTTCGTTAACAGATTTTCCATCTAAATAATAAAACGGTTTAATTATGTTTCCTTTTTTATCTATAATTATATTATAATCTGAGTCTATGATTTTTTTAAAATCTTGGTGCATAACTTTTTCATCTTCTGTCATCATTGACAGCTCTTTTTCTGAGTCAGAATCGTAAAACTCAACTTGATCATCCATTTTCATTTCAGTACTAATTCTAACTATTTTTGTGTTAAATGTAATGTCTTTTTTATCTATGGAATTAACTTTTAGTTTTGCTTCAATAACATTTTTTATATTCATTAAAGCACCTTTACTGGTTTCTACTGTAGAGACTATTGTTTGAGTATCATTAGCATTATAGTTTAGTTTTAATTCTACTTCTTCAGTATTAGTATTACAACTAGTAATAAAAAGTATAATAATAAATAAGCTAGTTTGTTTTATTAAGTTCATGTGGTTTTTAGTTTATATTATTTTTTTCTACTTATAGTTAATCCGTCTCTTATAGGAAGTAGAACAGTTTCAATACGATTATCATTTTTTAAAAGTGTATTAAATTCTAATAGAGATTTAGTAGACATATCTTTATCGTTTATAGGTTCAATAACTTTTCCATGCCACAAAACATTGTCAGACAGTATGATTCCGCCAGGATTTAGCTTCTCAATAATTAAATGGAAGTAATTAACATAATTTGGCTTGTCTGCATCAATAAACACCAAATCAAAAGTTTTGTTAAGTGTTGAAATAATATCAATAGCACTTCCTAAATGCTGATGTATTTGATGTCCAAATTCAGATTTATCAAAATACTTACGCTGAAAATCTACCAATTCTTCATTAACATCAATAGTATGTATTTCGCCTTCAGATTGTATTCCTTCTGCTAAACACAATGTAGCGTAACCTGTAAAAGTCCCTAGTTCTAGTATGGTTTTTGGTCTTATTAATTTAGAAATCATACTTAGTACACGACCTTGATAAGGTTCAGATAACATGATGGGTTGTAAAATTTTTTGATATGTTTCTCTAGTTAGTTGTTGTAGTAATTCTGGCTCATCTTGTGAGTGTGCAACAACATAGTCGTCCAATTTTTCTGGCAAAAAGTACATTACCCTAAAATTTTATTTATTAATTCTTTTTTTGCAGCATCATTATCTCCAAACAACCAACGAAGTACATTGTCTTCCCAAATATCATCATATTGTGTTTGGTCAATTATCTTTCTTTCGATAGCTAAATCTAGTAATTTTCCAGGGTAAGATGATTGCGCATCACTCTCCATTTCTCCTAAAGGATATGGATCATCTAATCCCATAATTACCTGACTTGATCCTTGACGATCAATCATTAGTTTTAAAGAATCTGTATCGTGCACTAATGTGTCAAAATAGATGTTTGGATGACCAACTGCTTTTCTAGGATGTGTTTTTCCTTCAAATAAATCTGGTCTACCATCAAAGCCTTGAATACGTCTACCTAAATTCATTTGTGCTAATTGTCCTCCATGTGCAAAGCACGTTCTAATATTTGGAAAACGCTCTTGCATGCCATTTAAAGTATAAAAATGATACGCGTCACCACATTGTGCTAACATCCAAATTAAATGAAAACGCCAATTGGTGTTTTCTAATTTTATCATTTTATCTCCATCATAAGGATGAATTTCTATTGCTAATTTGTATTTGTCAGCTAATTCAAAAATAGGATCATTCTCTTTATCAAACACACAACGCCATTGCCCAATAGAGTCCATAAAGTGCGTTGGTAAACATAAAACATGCATGCCTAATTCTTCTACACAACGTTCCATTTCCCATAAGGCACCATGTATAAAACCAGGATGCACTACAAAGCCAGTAGTAAATTTACTAGGATGATCGTGTTGTACTTTTGCATTAAAATCGTTTTGAAAACGCAATGCTTTTTTCATTTCTTCAAGACGTAAACCATTACCATATAATTGCGATAGGTTTAAAACCACAGCATGATCCAAACGGTTTTTTTCCATCCACTCTAGCTTTTCGTCTAAAAAGAAACTAGAATCTGTAACTGGTCTTTTCCATCCTTTTTGAAGCATGTGTTTACGCTCGCTATCTACCCAAAAAATCTCTTTTTCCTTCATGAAATCAGGAATCTGTTCTGGATAAGGTAGTAAGTGAGAGTGACCGTTAATACGTAGTTTACGACTCATTATTTTGTTTGTTTTTATTTTGGAGCATCCATTTTAGTACCACATTTATCGCAAGTACATTTGTCTTCACTATTATAAAATTTATCAAATATTTTAGGCATATCAGTTTCAATATTATCTAATTTAAACTTTTTACGCCATAGTAAATTATTGCAATTTTCGCAGTACCATTCCAAAGCATCTTTCATCTTCTTTTTTCTTGGATACTCAATTACAAGTCCAACAGTATTTGCGCTTCGTTGTGGAGAATGTGGTACTTTAGCAGGTAATAAATAAATATCACCTTCATTTATATGCACATCTTCAGGTACACCATTATTCATAATTTTTAAAACCATATCGCCTTCTACTTGATAGAAAAATTCTGGTGTCTCGTTATAGTGATAATCCTTTCTTTGGTTAGGCCCACCAACAACCATTACAATATATTCACCATCTTTCCACACACATTTATTACCAACAGGTGGTTTTAAAAGATGTCTGTTTTCATCAATCCAAGATTTAAAATTTAAAGGCGAAACAAGTTTACTCATGGTTTAGTTTTTTGGCGTTACCCTAAAAAGGGTCAGGCTTTCCGCTATATCTTTTTTTTAACTTGTTCTCGATACATTTTGTTCATACTTTACAAAACACTCGAACTGACGTTAAAAAAAAGGATGACGCATCAATCCTTAACGCAGATTAATCAATTCAATAAAATTAGCAATAAAAAACGATATACAGAACTATAAAGACTTCGTTCTTCCTCCATCAACCGGAAGATTAATTCCGTTAATATAACTAGCGCGTTCGCTAGCTAAAAAGGTAATAGCATCTGCTAACTCTTCTGGCTTTGCAAAACGTTTTGCAGGAACTGCATTTTTCATAGCATTAGCAGATTCTTCTTCTGTGTTGCCAGACTTAGCAGATTTGTTTTTTATAATCTGTGCTAGCCTATCAGTTCCTGTAGCTCCTGGTAAAACATTATTTACAGTAATACCATATTGGCCAAGCTCATTAGCCAAGGTTTTACTCCAATTAGCAACAGCACCACGTATGGTATTACTTACTCCAAGTCCATCTAAAGGCTGTTTTACAGAAGTAGAAATCACGTTTATTATACGTCCAAAACATTGTGTTTCCATAAACGGAACCACTGCTTGTGCTAATACGTGGTTGCATTTTAAATGTTGTGTAAAAGCTGCTTCAAACTCATCAATAGCTGCAGAAAAAACAGGCCCTCCTTTTGGTTCACCAGTGTTATTTACTAATATATGAAAACCATGATTCTCTTTTATATAAGCTTCAACTTTTTCTTTTAATGCTTTTGGGTTAGAAAAATCTGCAACAATGTAATCGTGGTTTCTATGTTGAGGTAACTCTTTTAGAGTTGCTTTAAGTTTGTCTTCGTTTCTTGCAATAAGGGTTACTTGTACACCTTCTTCCGCTAATGCTAAAGCTGTTGCTTTTCCTATTCCTGCTGTGCTTCCGCAAACTAATGCGTATTTATTGTTTAAGTCTAGATTCATTGATTGAAACGTTGTTATTTTTATTAAATCGTATTCTGTAAGTTCTTAAAATATTTTCTAATTTACTAATAGAAATATTAAAGTTGTCAATTTCTATTTTTGAATAGTTATAATTGTCATCACAAAAGGTTAAAAAGTTTTTTGTTGAACTGCCATAACCTTCTGCTGTTATTTTTTCTTCAAAGATTTCTGACCAGTTTTTTTTCTCATTCAAATTAAATGTAATACCTGTACTATTTATAATTAATTGAGGTTTTCTATTAATCAGTTTTTTAGAAGCTTCTCTTAACGAGAATAGGCAAATAGTAGTTAAGAAAAAGCCAATATAAAACTCTTTTTCTTTGTCTTGAAACATTAAAAAAACACCTATTATTACTGCAATAGTTAAAAATAAACAAACAAATAGAGCTGACGTAAATGAAAAATATATTTTAGTTTCTTCAGGAATTGAAAAGTCTTCTTCAAAAACATCTTCTAGATTGAATTTTTCTTCAAGTTTTTTTAAAATTAACTTGTCTTTTTTAGTTCTATATTCTGTTTTTGCAAAAGAGCTACCATCTTCCCAAATAAGTTTTTTTTGTATTGCTTGACGCTTCAATTCATGTACGTTTCTAACTTTGCTAAAAGCCCAAATACGCCATTTAGTAATTAAAATACTCCAAACTAACCAAGCTAACGCTATTCCTAAAAAAACGCCTATTATTCCAAGCCAATCTGGAAAGTCAATGATTCTTGCTATAAAAAGCAGTAATAAAGGAGAGCCTAACAAGACAATAAAAACAGGAACATTTACCATAAGTTGGCCACGTAGTATTGCTTTTTTGATAGATATCTCTTGTTTCACAGAAAGATTATTTTAAATTTAAAAGCTACTCTATTTTACTTTTAGTAAAAGCATTAGTATTTTATACAAACATTTTTAGCTTCAGTAAAAAAGCGCAAGGCTTCAAAGCCACCTTCACGACCAACTCCTGACGCTTTTACACCACCAAAAGGTGTTCGTAAATCGCGCATCATCCAAGTGTTAACCCAAACTATTCCAGCTTGTAATTGGTTACTCATTCGCATGGTACGTTTTAAGTTGTTGGTCCACAATGTTGCAGACAAACCATACTTTACTTTGTTTGCCATTAGCAATACTTCGTCTTCCGTATTAAAAGGCATAATGGTAACTACTGGTCCAAAAATTTCTTCTTGATTGACTCTACACTCATCACTTGGAACTTCAATAACTGTTGGTTCTAAATAGTAACCGTTTTCATAACCTTTTACAGTCACTTCATTTCCTCCACAAAGGATTGTTCCGTTTTCCGCTTTAGCGATATTTATATATTCTTTTACTTTTTCTATGTGAGGTTTGGATACTAATGCACCAATATTTGTTGAAGCTTCAGATGGATGACCAACTTTTAAAGCTTTCACTTTTGCAACAAAATCTTTTTTAAATTTTTCGTAAATGCTCGCTTCTACAAAAATGCGACTTCCACATAAGCAAATTTGTCCTTGGTTTGCAAATGACGAACGTACTGTTGTGTTTAACATATCATCATAATCGCAATCTGCAAAAATGATGTTAGGGTTTTTTCCTCCTAACTCTAAAGATAATTTTTTAAACATTGGAGCTGCTACTTTTGCTATATGTGATCCAGTTGCTGTTCCTCCTGTAAAGCTAATGGCTTTTATGTCTTCATGTTCTATAATGGCTTGTCCAGTTGAACCACCTAAACCATGTACAATGTTTAAAACACCTTTTGGTAATCCTGCTTCGTTACAAATTTCGCCTAATAAATAAGCTGTCATTGGTGTTACTTCACTTGGTTTAGCAACGACGCAGTTTCCTGCTGCAATTGCTGGAGCAATCTTCCATGTAAATAAATAGAGTGGAAGGTTCCAAGGTGAAATACAACCTACAACACCAATGGGTTGACGTAATGTGTAATTAATGGCTTGTCCAATACTTTCGTGACTTTCGCTTGCGAACTGTGTGATTGCATTTCCGAAAAAACGAAAGTTACTTGCTGCTCTTGGTATATCTACTGCTTTTGCTAAGCTAATAGGTTTTCCGTTGTCTTTGCTTTCTGCTTCTGCGAAGCGTTGTAAGTTAGCTTCTAGTAACTCCGAAATCTTTATTAGTATTCTGCTACGTTCTTCCAAGGTTGTTTGAGACCAACTAGGAAAAGCCGATTTTGCAGCGATATATGCGTTTTCTAAATCTTCTTTTGACGAGTTTGGAATTTGCCCATAAACTTCTCCATTACTTGGATTGTAGTTGTCTATCCAGTTATCTTGAATTGGATTGTGGAAATTTCCGTTTATGTAGTTTTGGATGTTCATTTATTGTTTCTTATATGCCATCACCTTAATTTCCACAACTAAATCTGGATGTGGTAATTGGTGTACAGCAACTGTAGTTCTGGTTGGTCCTGTTTCTTTATCAAAAAATTCAGCGTAAGCTTTATTATAATCTGCAAAGTCATTCATGTTTACCAAAAAGGAAGTTACATCTACAACGTCTTTTAATGAGGCTCCAACTTTTTTAAGATTGATGTCTATGTTTTTTAAAACTTCTTGCGTTTGTGTGTAGGCGTTTAGTTTTTTAGTTCCCATTTCGTCGATAATATCAACTCCAGCAATGGTATTATCTGCTCTGCGTGAACTTGTTCCTGAAACGAAAATGAAATCGCCAACTTGTTTTACGTGAGGATAGGCTCCTCTTGGTGTTACTTTAGTTCCTTCGTTCATTAATTTTATTTTTTTCGTCATTCTGAACTTGATTCAGAATCTCATTATTCTTTAATTCTGTTCATTTTGCCTTGATGCAAAACGAACCAAAAAATCACGATCAAGCCAAGGAATTTTCAGTTTAAAAAAACTGAAACCAATTTGAAAACTCCGCGTCGAACTGCGTTCTCCTGTTTTCGGAGCTTTTCTTCATCTATTCTTCGCCTTGATGTTTCAATTCTATTGAATTGATTTGAGGACTTTCTTATTTGCTTAATTCTCTATTTGTACTTAGTTAGTTTTTATTTTTTCTCACTTCTCACTTTTCACTACTTCAATCCAGCAATTTTATCGTCTTGTAAAATAGCTTCTGTTTCTTCTTGTACTTTTTTAAAGATACTATTTAAATCTTCGTTTGTGTCTATTTTTTTATCTGCAATTAGGTTTAGAATTGCTTTGTCTTGTGCTCTTCCTTTGGTCATTGCTGTATGATATGGAATGTTTTCTTTGAAGGTTACCATTGAGTATTTTGAAAAATATTCGTTTGGAAACTGCTTTTCTAAAGCCATTTCAATAGCACGTTTTTCTTTAAAAATAGGATTGGAAACATGATCACGCATTTCATAATAATTGTCTATTGCTAAATCTGCAATAGCGTCTGTATCTGCTTTTCTAGTTTTTTCGTAGACTTTAAAAATGGTTTCCCAATCGCCTTCGTGTTGCTCTAAAATAGCATCAAAAACGGTTACATCTTCAAAAGAAGCATTCATACCTTGTCCATAAAACGGAACAATAGCATGTGCTGAATCTCCTAATAACACGTTTTTATTTTTATAATGCCAAGGAGAACATTTTACGGTTCCTAAAGCGCCTGTTGGATTATTAAAAAACTCGTCTGCTATATTTGGTATTAATGCTAATGCATCTGGAAATTGTGTTGCAAAGAATTCTTTTATAGTCTCTTCTGTTGTTAAATTCTTGAAGTTGTATTTACCTTCTTCATAACTTAAAAATAGTGTTACTGTAAAGCTTCCATCTAAATTAGGAAGTGCAATTAACATATAATCTCCTCTTGGCCAAATATGTAAATAGTCTTTGCTTATTAGATGTGTACCTTTTTTTGAAGCAGGAATCTCTAATTCTTTATAACCATGTGTTAAATAGTTTTGCGAATAACTGAATAGAAATTTACGTTCTAAATAATAGCTTTTTCGTAATGAAGAACCTGCTCCATCTGTACCAAAAAGAACATCGCCTTTAACTTCTAATTCTGTTTTGGTTTCATAATCGTATAAAGTCGCAGTGTTATTTTCGATATCAATACCATTACATTTTTTATTGAAATGAATGGTTAGGTTATCGTATAAATCGGCTTCAGTTAATAACAAACCATTAAGTTCTCCACGAGAAATAGAGTTGATGTATTCGTTATCTCTTCCAGAATAATTTGAAGGAAACGTGTTGCCTTTAATATCATGTATTAAACGACCATACATTGGTATACAAAGCGGTTTTACTTTGTCTTCAACTACTGCTAATCGCATGGCTTTTAGTCCACGATCTGAAAGTGCTAAATTGATAGAACGTCCTGCAGAAATATCTGTTGTGCGTAAGTCTGGTCTGCTTTCGTAAACGTTTACAGTGTAGCCACGTTGTGCTAATCGTAAGGCAAGTAAACTTCCGCATAAACCTGCTCCAATGATTACTATGTTGTCTTTTTTACTCATATTAATTTTGTTATCCTGAAATTGATTAAGGATCTCATTATTTATTTTATTATTCTGTTCATTTTGTCTTGATACAAAACGAACCAAAAAATCATATTGAAATGAGGAAATTCCTGCGGAACATTCTCTTTCGGAATTACGTGCTTAAAGCTTCGCTTTGCAGCTTCATTCCTTCGTTCATTATTTCTGCATTTCAATATTCAATTCTGCGAATTGATTTGGGGCTGGTTTAGTTTTATTATTATTGACTTGTCAAATGATTATTTGTCTAATATCTCTTTCAATTTTTCAACCATTCTAAATACATCTTCAAATGTGTTGTATAATGGAACAGGAGCGCAACGAATTACATCTGGTTCTCTCCAATCTGTAATGATATGTGCTTCGGTTAATTTTTTATGTAAATTTTTGTCAGCATCCTTTACTTGAATGGATAGTTGGCAACCACGTTCTTTTGGATTAGAAGGTGTTATAATTTTAATTTTATCGTTATTCAATTCATTAATTAAAAACTCGAAATAACCAGTAAGTTTTTCTGATTTTTCGCGTAAAGCATCCATGCCAACTTCATTAAACATATCTAAAGATGCTTTAATTGCAGCCATAGATAATATTGGAGGATTACTTAGTTGCCAACCTTCTGCTCCTGGAATGACATCTAACGGTTGACGCATATTAAATCTAGTCGATTTATTATGACTCCACCAACCAGCAAATCGTTTTAAGTCTTTATTGTGTGCATGTTTTTCGTGCACGAAAAGTCCACCTAAACTTCCTGGTCCAGAATTTAAATATTTATATGTACACCAAGCTGCAAAGTCTACTCCAGAATCATGTAATTCTGGTTTTATGTTTCCTGCTCCATGTGCTAAATCTATTCCAACCATACAGTTTTTTGCATGACCTAATTCTGCTATTTTCTTTAAATCTAAATATTGTCCTGTGTAATAGTTTACACCTCCAATTAATAATAATGCAATTTCGTCTCCTTGTTCTTCAAGAATAGCTTCTAAGTCTTCAATGTTTAAAAGTTCTTCACCTTGTCTTGGTTTCCATTCTATAACACCTTGATTAGCATCAAAACCATGAAAATCTAATTGTGTTTGTACTGCATATCTATCGCTTGGAAATGCATCAGATTCAATAACAATTTTATATTTGGTTTTTGTTGGTTGGTAAAAACTAACCATTAGTAAATGCAAGTTGGTAGTTAAGGTATTCATTATAACGACTTCAATTGGTTTTGCACCAACTATTTTTGCCATACTTTCTGTTAAAAACTCATGGTAAGGCATCCAAGGATTTTTGGCTTCAAAATGACCTTCGACACCAAAATTAGCCCAATCTTCTAATTCTTGATTTATATAATCTTTAGTTGATTTAGGTTGTAATCCTAATGAGTTTCCTGTAAAGTATAACCAATCATTTCCGTGTTTGTCTTTAGGAATATGAAATTGATTTCTGTATTTAGCTAGTTTATCGTTTTGATCTTGAGTTTTAGCGTAATTAAGTCCTAATTTATGTTGAGACACTTTTTAAGTTTTGGATTCTCTCAAAAATAAGTAAATTTATTTCAGGGAACAAACCTAATAATTAAGTAAATTGAATTTTTAAATGTTTTATAATGAAAGATAATTCTGAATATTTTGAAGCTAATAAAGCGACATGGAATGATAAAGTAAAAGTACATTCTAAAAGCGATATGTATGATTTAGAGGCTTTTAAAAAAGGAAAGTCATCTTTAATGCAATATGAAATTGCTGCTTTAAAAGAAGTTAAAGGAAAATCGTTATTGCATTTGCAATGTCATTTTGGTCAAGATACTATAAGTTGGAGCAGGTTAGGAGCTAAATGTGTTGGTGTAGATTTAAGTGATGAAGGTATTAAGTTAGCACAACAGCTAAATGAAGAATTAAAACTAGACGCAGAGTTTGTGTGCTGTAATGTTTTAGATACTTCTGATTATATTAAAGATGAATTTGATATAGTTTTTACTAGTTATGGTGTAATTGGTTGGTTACCAGATTTAAAACCTTGGGGAAAAATGATTGCTGAAAGATTGAAAAAAGGAGGTGTGTTTTATATGGCAGAGTTTCATCCAATTGTTTGGATGTTTGATTATTTAGAAAATAAACCTGTAATGAAATACGGTTACATGCAAGATGAAGTGATTTACGAAGAATATGAAGGAACCTATGCTAATCAAGAGTCTAAAATGGTGACAAAAGAGTATGGTTGGAATCATGGTTTAAGCGAAGTAATTAATGCACTTATTGAAGCAGGATTACAAATTGAATACTTAAATGAGTATGACGAAAGTCCTTATAACGTATTGCCCGAATTAGTCGAAACCAAATCGGGCAATTTTGTTACAAAGGATAAATTATATCCTCTTATTTTTGAAATTAAAGCAACTAGGCTTTAGTTTTTAATTATCATTTTAGAACCTATTGAAGACTTGTTGTCAAAGAATTTAATAATATAAGAACCTGTTTTTAGATTACTTAAATCTATTGAATCTTCGGTTTTATTAGATTTTAAACTTATAACTTCTTGTCCTAAAAGATTAAAGACTTTAATTGTATTTACTTGTGTAGTTGAATTAAAAGATATAATTCCGTTTGTAGGATTAGGATAAATTTTAAAATCTATGTTTTCAAAATTAGTAATACTTAATGTGTTATCTGTAATTTCTACATTAAAAGTTGTTTTAAAGTAACCACAAATACCAGCTTCGTAAGTCACAACATAATTTCCAACTGTTGATGCTGAAGTATCAATAACTCCAGACGATGCATCAATTGTCAATCCAGTTGTGCTAGAAAATAGACCTCCAGTAACGCCAGTTATAGTAGGTGTTGGGTCTGCATCAGTTGTGTCATAAATTATTGTTCCATAATTAAAGTTTGTATAGTCATTATAGTGCTTGTCAATATATGCTAATACTACTGCTGCATAATCCTTAGCAAATGGAACTAATGTTTGTGGTCTGGTATCGTATACTTGACCATTATAAGTTCCTAAATCTCTAACGCGTCTATTAACTTCTGTCATTATACCATCAATAGTTCCGCTACCTCCTTGACCATCCGAAGCTGCAGATCCTGAACCATGTCTAATATTGTTATAAAAATCTCCATCAAAATAATCATTACTATGTGGTGTGGTGTCATCGCAACTCTCTCCTCCACCATGATTTGTATTACTTGGTAATGTTCTGTATCCTGATGTTACACCACAACCAGGATTTACATTTGCATTATAGAATGTTCCAGGTGCATCTTGAAAGTATTGGCCAATACTAAATGGTCCTCTAACTAGTTCTTCTTGCGTAAAATTATTTAAGTTATCAATAACTAAGTTAGAAATACTTGTTCCAGAAACACTATTAATATTACCTGCATTTAATTGTGAAGCTGAAATATTATAACCAGCTTCTATTCTAGCAATTGCATGACTTTGCCCATGTAAATCTATATATAATCCTTTCCCCCAATTGGTTTCTACTTCTGTACTTGCTTGATCAATAAAATTATGAAATGCATTCCAATGATCTAATGCGTCTGTATCAAGACATGTGGCTTCAGTTTGTTCTCTATTTGGATCTAATTTTGAACGGTGAAGATTATTAATTATTACGTGAGCATAACAACCTGTTAGATTAAATATTTCTTCTTGAATTTCTCTTACTAATATATCAGTATTATCATCACGTTCATTAGAACCACAACTCCTGTCTGGAAGTGTGCTATCATTATCTGGATAAGAAGTTCCTCCAATAGTTGAGCCTGATTGTTTAACACCACCATGTGGAGCAGAAATGATTATTGGTAAATTCCCAGGAATATATTCAATATACTCTCTAGTATCTCCAGAAAATTGTTCGTAAAATACTGGTACTCCTGGTTCAGGAACTGGAGGATTTGAGACTTCAAATGTAAATGTTTTAGAAATTTCAACTGGATTTCCTGATGTAACATTATTATCAAAATCACCATTAAATTGTAAAGATGAAATTCCGTCTATACTAATAGACATATTTCCGTTTCCATTCCAATCGTCACCATAAAAATCATATACTTTTACAGTGTAACCAGTTGCATTAGGTAAACTACCATAGTTTTCTGTGTGTGTATAGTTGTTGTCTGTGGCTCCATCGTATCCATTATCAATAATAGGTAAAATAGGCGTGCCTGAAGGGTCAAAAAGTTCAATTTTGTTTTCTGATGACCAATTAGGCCAATCCACACTAATTATAACATTTGAGGTTTGAGAAATGCTATTGGCATAGCAAAATATACCAAAAAGAAGTAGGGTGATTTTTTTCATTGATTTGAGTTTTTACAAAAGTAAAAGCTTTGAGTCAAAGGGTGGCTTTGATGAAAGATCACGTTTGTTTTATCGCTAAAATACGTAATTTTAATGATGAAATACACTTTTTAATGATTTTCTTTTAAAATGCTTGGCATTTTAGCTTTGAACTTTTTTAGCCTAGGAATTGATACATTTTTAATGTATGGATGATTTGGGTGAAGTTTTTCGTAGTCTTGATGGTAGTCTTCTCCTTTCCAGAATTTTTGAAATGGATATACTTCTGCAGCTATAGTTGTATTTAATTTTTTGGCTAAAGTTTTTATTTTAGTATCAATAATAGTTTTTTGATTGTCGTTTTGATAAAAAATAATTGAGCGATACTGTGATCCATGATCAGGACCTTGTCCATTGACTTGTGTTGGATTTTGCGATGCAAAATAGACATCAACTAAGGTTTTAAAACTAACTATTTCTGGATCATAAATAACTTCTACAGCTTCTGCATGACCTGTTTTACCAGTATTACTTTTTTCGTAAGTTGGATTTTCTGTGTGACCACCAGAATATCCATTAATAACTTCGTCAACACCTTTTACACTCTCATAAATTGCCTCTACACACCAAAAACAACCACTTGCAAAATAGGCTTTTGCTTTTCCGTCTTCCAAAGCAACGGTTATTGGTTCTGCAGTTTTAATAGCTTCTTGTTTAGGATTGGTTTGCGCTAGGTTATTGCAACTAAATAATAGTGATAATGCTATGATTGGAAATAGTTTTTTCATTTTTATGTTTTCTTTTTTTACTTAGACGTTTAAAGTTAGAAAACCTTAAGCAAAATAGGTGTAAATATTTCTTAAAAATTAATCTAATATTTAGTCACAAAAAAAGCCTTTACATTGTAAAGGCTTTTTTTAAATATATTAAAAAGGGCTTATGATAATTTTGAAAACATTTTAGCCATTTTTGCTTTTTGTTCTTCCGCTAGAGTTGCATCAACTAAGATACGTCCACTATGCTCATCAGTAATAATTTTTTTACGAGCAGCAATTTCCATTTGCACTTGTGGTGGAATAGTAAAGTATGATCCTCCAGATGCTCCTCTTTCAATTGGTACAACTGCTAAACCATTTTTTACGTTTACTCTTATACGATTGTAAGCTTTTACTAAACGCTCTTCGATTTTTTTCTTATAATCTTCAGATTTGGCTAATAAAGCTTCTTCTTCTTTTTCAGTTTCTTTTAAGATGGCATCTAATTCACTTTTCTTGTGTTTTAGGTGTGTCTCACGTTCTTTGTTATGCTCTTTAGTTTTAGCAATAACTTCTTTTTTCTGTTCTATTTGAGCTTTAAATTCTCTGATGTGTTTTTCAGCTAATTCAATTTCTAACTCTTGATATTCAACTTCTTTTGTTAAAGAATTGAATTCTCTGTTATTTCTAACATTTTTTTGTTGCTCAGAGTATTTTTTAATTAAAGCTTTAGATTCTTCAATTAAATTTTTCTTAGAAACGATATCTGCGTCTACAGAGCTTAAACTATCTTCTAGTTTTTCTAATCTAGTTTTTAATCCTGCAACTTCGTCTTCTAAATCGCTAACCTCTAAAGGTAATTCTCCTCTTACGCTTCTAATTTCGTCAATTCTTGAGTCTATTAATTGTAGGTCGTATAATGCTCTTAAACGATTTTCTACTGTTGCTTCTTTTGTCTTTGCCATGTTTTAAAAATACTTAACAGGATTGGTGTTTGTGTTTGATAAAATGAATGCAAAATTAGGAATTTTTTTTGTAAGTATTGCTACTAAACCGTTTTTTGTGAACTGTTCACTTTCATAATGTCCTATATCTGCTAAAAGAATGCTGTTTTCTGCTTGAAAAAAATCATGATATTTTAAATCTGAAGTCACAAAAACATCTGCTCCTGCTGCTTTTGCAGCGTTTATTGCAAAGCTTCCGGAACCACCTAATACTGCTACTTTTTTTATAATCTTATTTGTGAAATTTGAATGCCTAATATGAGAAACATTCATTTTATCTTTTAAATAGATTAAAAATTCGGTTTCGGATTGTGGTTGTTCTAATTCTGCAATCATTCCCATTCCAATATTTTGATTGGTGTTTTCTAAAGTTGTTATTTCATAAGCAACTTCTTCGTAAGAATGATTTTTAAAAAGTGTTTGTACAATCTTAGACTCTAAATGTTTTGCAAATGTGACGTTTATTTGCGTTTCTGCTTCAAAATGGGTTTCGCCTTTTGTGCCAATGGATGGGTTTGCTTTTGGATTTGGATTAAAAGAGCCTAATCCGTCTGTATTAAAGCTGCAATTTGTATAGTTGCCAATTTGACCTGCTCCAGCTTTAAATAATGCATTTCTTAGTGCTTCTGCTTCAGTTTTTGGAGCATAAGTGGTTAGTTTTTTTATGGTTTGTTTTTGCGGAATTAAAATGCGTTGATTTTTTAAGTTTAATTGATTGCATATCATTGCGTTTACACCATCAATATGATTGTCCAAAGCTGTGTGTATTGCATAAATAGCAATGTTGTTTTTGATAGCTTTTAATACTGTACGCTCTACATAGTTTTTTCCTGTAATACTTTTTAAGCCTTTAAAAATGATAGGATGAAAACTTAAAATAAAATTACAATTATTTGTTATTGCCTCATCAACCACAGTTTCCAAAGTGTCTAGTGTTACTAAAACACCAGTTACTTTTGTGTTTTTGTCTCCTACAAGTAATCCAACATTATCAAAATCTTCTGCATAATTTAGTGGAGCAATTTCTTGAATATGACTAATTAGGTCTTTAACCAACATACTTTTCTGTATTTAATTATTTAAAACAAATATAAAATATTTACTTTCGTTACTGTAAAAGTTGCATTAATTTCATCTTTGATGAGATGTAAATTACCTTAAAAAGAATCTATTTGTTTTAAATGAAATTATTACGTTATATTTTATTTCCTATTGTTCCAATATACTACATAGTTACGTGGATAAGAAACAAGATGTATGATAACGGATGGAAAGTTTCTAAAAGTTATGATTTTCCTGTTATTTGTGTAGGGAATTTAAGTACTGGTGGAACTGGAAAAACACCAATGGTGGAGTATTTAATCCGTCTTTTAAAAGAGGATGTAAAATTAGCAACACTTAGTAGAGGTTATGGTAGGAAAAGTGAAGGGTTTCAATTAGGGAATACAAATTCTGATGCTAAGGACTTGGGTGATGAGCCTTTTCAGTTTTATAATAAGTTTTCAGAAGATATTATTGTTGCTGTTGATGGTAATAGGCAAGAGGGAATTAGTAAGTTGCTTAATAATAATCCAAAACCTGAAGTAGTATTGTTAGATGATGCTTTTCAGCATAGAAAAGTTAAGGCTGGATTAAATATATTATTAACGACTTATAATAATCAATACACTAATGATTTTGTGTTACCTACAGGTAATTTACGCGAGCCTAAAAATGGAGCAAAGCGTGCTAATATAATTGTTGTGACTAAATGTCCAATAAATTTAAGTGCCTCTAAAAAGCAGCAAATACTATCTAAAATAAACCCTTTGTCTTACCAAAGTGTTTTTTTTAGTTCCATAAGTTATAGTACTATTGTGATTGCTGATAATAAAATAATTGAAATAGATAAGTTGCCAAATTTTAAGTTAGTTACTGGAATTGCAAATGCGAAGCCTTTAGTTGATTTTTTAAAAGATAAGAACTTAAATTTTGAACACTTAGAATTTAAAGATCATCATGATTTTAGCACTAAAGAAATTGAATACATCGCAAATAATAACTGTATTGTAACGACTGAAAAAGATTATATGCGTTTAAAAAATGAACCTTCTTTAAACGCTAAATTATATTATCTACCAATACAAGTTATGATTGATAAAGCAGAACAATTTGATGCTATTGTTAAGTCGTTTGCTCTACGTTAGAGGCATTGTTTTGATCAGAAAGCATTAAAGCGTTAAATAACTTTTTCTCAAAATCTTCTTGCTTAAATGGTTTAGGGATAATATCCGTAAAACCAGCTTCTTCAAACTCTTGCATTTTATCTTCTATTGTAACTGCTGTTAAAGCAAAAATGGTAAGTTCTTTATCGAAAGTTCTAATAATTTTAGTGGCTTCAATACCGCTAATTCCTGGCATGTGTATATCCATTAAAACAACATCATAATTTGTTGTTTTAACTTTGTCTACAGCTTCTTCACCATTATCAACAACATCGCAATATAGTTTCATTTTGTTAAGGATTTTTTTGGTAATCATTTGATTAATCTTATTATCCTCTACTACTAAAATTTTAATATTACTTAGTTCAAGTTCATCTACTTCATTAAAGTAGTTTGCTTTTTTCTCAACTATAATTTCATTACTTCTCTTCATTGGTATTTCAAAATAAAAAGTCGTTCCTTTTCCTAGTTTACTTTTCATATAGATTTTTCCTTTTAGGATATCTATTAAACCTTTTACAATAGATAGCCCAAGACCTGTACCACCATATTTTCTGTTAATTTGTATTGATCCTTGAGAGAAACTTTCAAACATGTTTTGCTGCTTCTCTTCACTAATACCAATACCATTATCTTCTACTTCAAAACGTAGTTCAAAATTATCTCCTGTCTGTTTTTGTTTAATTACTCTAACCCAAATATCTCCATCTTTAGTAAATTTAATAGAGTTACCAATTAGGTTAATTAGTATTTGAGATATTTTTAATTGATCTGCATTAAAGTTTGTAGGTAATGTGCTATCGTATTCTAAATGTAATTGAATATTATTGTCTAGAGCAGAATTGTTTAAAGCAGAAATTACGTTTTCAGCTTTCTTCTTTAAGTTAAATACTTCAGGTTCTATATCTACTTTATTCGCTTCAATTTTATTAATTTGAAGGATGTCATTTATAAAAGTTAATAGATAATCTCCAGAAAATTTTAATGATTTTAAATGCTGTACTTGTTCTGGTTTTGGGTTTTCTTCCAATAACATATTGGTTAATCCGGTTACTGCATAAAGAGGTGTTCTAAGCTCATGCGTTACAGTGGATAAAAAGTTAGCTTTGGTTTTTGTTGCCAATTCTGCTTTTTCCATTGCAATGGTTAATTCTGCGTTTTTTTTATGCAAAATATTATTAGATTTTAATCTAATATTATTGTTTTTATAAAGTGATAATGTAAGTAAAGATAAAATTGTAATTAATGCAATACTTAAAATTGTAGTTAGTTTTTCTAACCAAGTAGAACTAGCTTCTTTTTCTAAATCTGCTTCTTTTTCTTTTTGATATTCTATTGAATTACTATAAAGTTTGTCTAATCTTTTTTCTGGCGACAAAAAATTACGTTTGGCTTTTAATAGCGAATCATTAAGCTTAATGTGCTTGTTTAAATAATTGTTAGCTTCTTTATAATTTTCTTTTTTGTTATAAATCTCGCTTAAAGAGGCGTATGCGTTACTAATTACACCAGGATATTTGTTTTTTTGTGCAATATTAAGACCTTGCATTACATTGTTTTCTGCTTGATCTAAATTATCTAATTTTGCTTTAGTTTTTCCTAAGTTTATATAGGCACTACTTAAAATTTTATTGTTTTGGTAGCGTTTAGATAGGCTTAATGATGATTCGTATTCCCTAGCTGCATCTTCGTGTTTTTCTAATTCAGAATAGGCATCACCTTTATATAATATAGTTTCTGCTTCATAGTCGTGTAAGTCTTCTTTTTCAAATAAACTTTGTGCAGAGTTAAAATAATCTAATGCAGTATTGTATTCTTTTTTACTCATATATACATTACCCATTGTTTTATAGGTTTCGGCAATGTTTATATTGTCTTTAGCAAAACGCTGTTTTTCAACAGCTTTTACTAATGTTTTTATTGCTTCATTAGGTTCTTCAGCTATAAATTGAATTTTTCCAATTTTAGAATAAATTAGACCTATACTTTTATTATCGTTTATTTGATTTGCTAAATTAAGTGCTTCGTCTAAATCACTTTGTGCTTTATAAAACTCGTTAAAGTCTATGTTTTTTTGAGCTAAATTAATATTGTAATTAATTTTACCCTGAATGACTTCTTTTTCATTCTCAGACAGGTCTTGAGCTTGTAAGTTTACACTTATAAAGCATAGCGTTAAGCATGTGAAAAATTTTATAATTAGGGACTTCATCATTTTTATTTACAGTGACAAATATAAATATTTATCCGATAAAAGTCACTTTTTTTCCGACAAATTGAAAATAAGGTCGATTATTCTACTAGAATATCCTGTTTCATTATCGTACCAACCAATAATTTTTACCATGTTTCCAATGACAGATGTCATTTGAGAATCAAAAATACAAGAATGTGGATTTCCAACAATATCTATGGATACAATTGGGTCTTCTGTATACTCTAAAATACCTTTAAACTTTTCTTTAGAAGCTTTTAAAAAGGCATTATTTATAGTTTCGATAGAAACTGTTTTTTTTACATTAAAAGTAATATCTGTTAAGGAACCATTTGCTATAGGCACTCTAATACCACAACCACCAATAACATTTGATAGTTCAGGAAAAATTTTAGTTAATGCTTTAGCAGCACCTGTTGTAGTTGGAACAATGCTTTGTCCTGCAGCTCTTGCACGTCGTAAATCTCTGTGTGGCTGATCGTGTAAACTTTGGTCTGTAGTATAAGAATGTATTGTGGTAATATAGGCTTGATTTATACCGCAAAGCTCATTAATGATATCAATCATAGGAGCTGCATTGTTTGTGGTACAAGAGGCGTTAGAAATTATAGTTTCTGTTCCGTCAATTTTAGACTGGTTAACTCCTAGAACAATTGTTTTAATATCATCTTCTGTTGGTGGAACACTTAAAATAACACGCTTTGCGCCATTTTTTATATGAAATTTTAGATCTGTAGAAGTCTTAAACTTACCGGTTGCTTCTATAACAAAGTCAGGACCATAATTAGACCAATTACAATCTTTTGGATGATTAGAATTTAGTAAGGGAATCTTTGTATTATTTACAATAATAGTAGTTTTTTCTGAAGCTATAGTAGCAGGAAACACACCATGTATACTATCATATTTTAATAAATGACTTAATGTTTTAGCATCTGCTAAGTCATTAATAGCAACAACTTTTATGTATTTATTATCATGAAGTAGTCTAAAAACACGTCTTCCTATTCGACCAAAACCATTTATGGCTACAGTAATCATAATTAATTAATGTGTTTTTGTGCTTTGTATGAAGAGCGTACTAAAGCACTACTTTCTACATGTCTAAAACCAAGTTTTAAACCAATTTCTTCATATTCTTTAAATTGATCTGGTAGTATAAATTGTTTTACTGGTAAATGTTTTTTACTTGGCTGTAAGTATTGTCCAATAGTTACAACATCAACATCGTTATCTCTTAAATCATGAAGTGTTTGTATGACTTCCTCACGTTTTTCTCCTAAACCTAACATAATACCAGATTTTGTTCTGCGTTGTCCTTGTTGTTTTAAATATTTTAAAACACCTAAACTACGTTCGTATTTTGCTTGGATACGGACTTCTCTAGTTAGTCTTTTTACAGTTTCAATATTATGCGACACTACTTCTGGAGCAACATCAATGATACGATCTATATGCATTTCTACACCTTGAAAATCAGGGATTAGTGTTTCAAGTGTCGTTTCAGGGTTCATCCTTCTGACAGCTTTAACAGTTTCTGCCCACATAATACTTCCCATATCTTTTAAATCGTCACGATCCACACTTGTTAAAACAGCGTGTTTAATTCCCATGATTTTAATAGATCGTGCTACTTTTTCTGGCTCGTCCCAATCCACATCTTCTGGTCGACCTGTTTTTACACCACAAAATCCACAGGATCGTGTACAAACATTTCCTAAAATCATAAATGTAGCAGTTCCTTCTCCCCAACATTCTCCCATATTAGGGCAGCTTCCAGACGTACAAATCGTGTTTAATTTGTATTTATCAACAAGTCCTCTAAGTTCTGTGTATTTTTTACCAGTAGGTAATTTAACACGTAACCATTTTGGTTTTGGTTGTCTTTCTGACGGTAAGATTACAGATTTTATATCGTTGTTCATAAATAAAAATATCAGAACACAAAGATACGAAGTATTCTATAAAGTTGTTAAATACCACAAGCTAAAACCAATTACAAAAATAAGAGCTTATACTGTTAAAATAAGTTGTTAAAAATGAAAGGAGTATGCGTTATTTTTTCTGAATAATTTCTGCTAGTAGTTTTTTAGCACGAAGTAATTTTACTTTAATATTATTTATTGGTTCTTTTAACTCTTCAGAAATCTCCTTATAACTAAACTCTTGGAAGTATCTTAAGTTAATGACTTCTTGATAATGCGGTTTTAGTTTTTTGATATCTCGTAATAATTTGGCTAAATTTTGTTCTGTTATTAGCTTATCTTCAACTGATGGTGTTTCGTCTAAGACTTGATAAATTTTGTTATTCTCAATTTCAGAAGCAACTTGTTTTATAATATGTTTTTCTTTACGGATAATATCAATATGGATGTTTTTTGATATTGTAATTAGCCATGTGTTAAACGCATATTTACTATTGTAAGATTCAATTTTATCAAAAGCTCTAGAAAAGGTTTGAATGGTAATATCCTCAGCATCATTTTCGTTTTGTATACGTTTAAGCTGAAATCCATAAACTTTATCCCAATAATTGGTAAGCAAATAGTTAAACGCTTTTTGGTCGTTTTTTTTAGCTCTTTGTATGGCTTCTTCTATTTCCAATAATTAGGTTTTGAAATTTTATTGGTTATAAAGATACTAAATTGAAAGACAATCAATAAGATTTCTAAAAAAGGAAGTAGTAGAATTGTGTCTAACTCGTTAAGTTTTTTAGCAGAAAAACCTAAACTTAAAAACTGAATTATAAACCTTATAATTATTAAGCCTAAAACAAAAGGCCATAAAAATGTTGTGATTGCTAGTGTAACTCCTAGAATCCAAAATAAAACTTGTGAAATGTAAAAAGTAGCTAATAAAAATTGATGACTAAACTTGTAATGCTTAGCTGTAGATACATGTCTGCGTTTTTGTTTAAACCAATTTTTAAAGCTAGTTTTTGGGACTGAAGTTGTAAAGCTATTTTTTGTATAACAGAAGGTTGTGTTTTTTGATGTAGCCACTTGGTTAATAAATAAATCATCATCGCCAGATCGTATTTTCATGTGTTTTATAAATCCATTGGATTGATAAAACTCAT
The DNA here is from genome assembly GCF_044594215.1 of Olleya sp. R77988. Classification (GTDB taxonomy): domain Bacteria; phylum Bacteroidota; class Bacteroidia; order Flavobacteriales; family Flavobacteriaceae; genus Olleya. The sequence continues at coordinate 1,728,042 of NZ_CP138988.1, forward strand.
CTCTGTGGTAAGCTAAATTACGACCAACTCCCATAAACGGAATCCCTATTTTTGCAAAAGAAAAATATTGGGTTGCTGTTAAAAGCGTTTCAAACCTAATAAGCTTATTTAATAAAGAGTTTTTTATTTTGTTATATGCACCATAACCTAAAACAATAGTTTGTTTTTGGTTAAAATGTGCACTCATTTCTTTAATCCACTGGTTTGATACTGGTTTGCAGTCTGCATCAGTAAATAATAAATGATTGTACTTAGCAGCTTTTATACCAAGTGTTAACGCATATTTTTTATTACCCCAAAATGCTTCATTATTTCTGACATTTACAATTTTTACGTTGTTATTTTTTAATGCAAACGCTTCAAAAAGATCTAAAGTATCATCATAAGAAGAGTCGTTAATTAAAACCACTTCAAAATCAGGATAATCTTGTTCTAAAATGTAGGGTAAAAAGATTTTAATGTTTTCTGCTTCATTTTTTGCGCAAATAATGACGGAAACAGGATTGTTTTTTGGAGTTGACTTATTGTGTTTAGAAAATGAAAAACTTCCAAAAAGGACACCATAGTATAATACTTGAATAATAACTACAGCTACAAAACTGTAGAATAATACCTCAAGTATTAACATGTGTTAAGAATGTTGAGGTTCGTTACAATTCTCAAACTGGTCTGGAGTTTTTCCACAAAAACCACAAGAATCACCTTCTGTATTTAACATTGGGTTTTGACTTGCGCATGTACCAGCAAATTTACCATCTTTTTTTGCCCATATTTTAATTGCAATTCCTGCAAAAGCAAAAGCTAAAAGACCTAAAGTAAGTAATAAAAGTTTCAAAATAAGTTGCTTTTTTTATTACTGCAAAGATACTAATTTTTGCAGAAAATGATATTCAATTTAAATAAATCAAAAAGAGTTTTATTTAATTTTTAACTATAAAAAGAGTATTTCAACGATATTATTAATCACATGTATGATAAATAGTGAATATCAATATCTTTTTTAATAATTTAATAGTCTAACTTTTAACTATTTAAAATTATGAAAAAATTATTTGCAGAGTTCTTTGGAACTTTTTGGTTGGTCTTTGGAGGTTGTGGAAGTGCAATTTTTGCTGCTGGCTATCCTGATTTAGGGATTGGATTTGTAGGTGTGTCTTTAGCATTTGGTTTAACAGTTTTGACTATGGCTTATGCTGTTGGACATATTTCTGGAGGACATTTTAATCCTGCAGTATCTTTAGGTCTTTGGGCTGGAGGAAAATTTTCTGCTAAGGAACTTCCAGGTTATATTGTTGCACAATTAGTTGGAGCAATTTTAGCTGCTGTTGCATTAATGTATATTGTGTCAGGTAAAGCTGGATTTACAGACGTTGGTGGTTTTGCAGCCAATGGTTATGGTGCTTTATCACCAGATAATTATTCAATGATTTCTGCTTTATTGGTCGAGTTTTTATTGACTCTTTTCTTTTTACTAATTATTTTAGGTAGTACAAATGCTAGAGCACCTAAAGGTTTTGCTCCAATTGCAATTGGTTTAGGTTTAACATTAATACACTTAATTAGTATTCCTATTACAAATACTTCTGTTAATCCTGCTAGATCTACTAGTCAGGCTTTATTTGCAGAAGGTGCTTATCTTGGACAATTATGGCTGTTTTGGGTTGCACCAATAGCAGGAGCTATTGTTGCAGGTTTAATACATAAAACCTTTTTTGATAAAGAATAACGTTATTTTAAATAAAAAAAAGCCTCACTTTTAAGTGAGGCTTTTTTTATGATTATATGTTTTTAAAGATTACTCGTTAAGTTTTAACGATATCTCTGCAACAGGAGTGTCTTTAGATCGTACTTGACTTCCTCCTTTAGGCTCTATAGATATGCTTAATCCTAAAGCATCTTGTGTATAAGGTATTTCTTGTAAGCGTCTATCTGCTTCGCTTAAAACACCTAGATTTACCATTTTATCTTGTAACTCTGCCCAAATCTGATAGACTTTATCATCTGGTAATTGAGGTAAAGAGATCACATCTATCATAGATTTTTTCTCTTTTGGATTAATATATGCTACAGTTTTTAAGTTTTTTGCTCTAGTATTTCCTTTTAAAACGTACTTTTCTGTTTCAGGATTATTAAGTTGTTTAAACTGTTCTAATAATTGATGTAAAGTATTATTGTTATCTGCTATATCACTTCTTAAATCAAAGATCTCATCTACAATTATCTGGTTTTCATCAGACAATTTATTATTTTGATTAAATAAATAAGCAGAGCTTCCTGCAAATAAAAGTGCAGCCAAACTAGCAGCTATTGCTAAACTGTACCATTTTTTTGTTCTTTTTGATTTTAAAGTAACAACAGGTTTTTCTTCTATAGTATTTAAAACATCTTCTAAAATAGACTGAGGTGCTTTTTCAGCATTAAGTTGTGCAGTAAACTCTAGTTTATTTTGAAGTACTTCATACGCTTTTTGTACTGCTGGATATTCAGCAATAAAATGTTCTGCTTCTAAGGTTTCAGAAGTAGTAGTTTGACCTATTAAATATTTATTTAATAAGCCAGAATTTAAAAATGTAGTTATTTTATCATTCATCATTTTTTACAATTAAGGGTTGTAAATTTTCTTCATTTCGCGTAGTGCAATTTTTAATCTTGATTTTATTGTACCTAACGGTATATCTAATTCTTCGCTTGCTTCTTGTTGGGTCATTCCTTCAAAATATAACGCGTTAATAACAACCTGATATTTTAAATCTAAGGACTTTAAATGCTTTTTAAGATCTAAAACATCCTCGTTTAAACTACTAGTTGTCAGTTTATATACGTTGGAGTCTTCTATTTGGATTTCTTTGTTTGACTTATTCTTAACAGAACGGATTTTATCTATTGCAGAGTTGTATGCAATACGATATAACCAGGTAAATAATTTAGCTTTATCTGGATTGTAACTTTTTCCTTTTTTCCAGACTTTAATTAAGGTTTCCTGAAGCACGTCTTGAGCTAAGTCATCATCCGAAATTACTTTTTTAATGACACCAAATAGTGCATCTGCATAATTTTCGTACAACAAGTTTATAGCCTGTGTGTCTCCATTTTTTAAATGTGTAACAATATGTTTTTCTATAGAAAATCCCAAGTTAGTTGTCGTAAGTTGTTAGTTTAACTTTTTTAAATTGAAGTTATTACATCTTGCTAAAAAATATTGACTTCAGCTTCAATTGAAATATTAAAGATACGATAAATAGTATTTTGTATCAATTTTGAAAGCTTTAAAATGTCTTTTCCTTTTGCATCATCATAATTTACTAAAACTAAAGCTTGTTTTTTGTGTACACCATAATTGCCAAAGGTTTTACCTTTAAAACCAGCAGTTTCAATTAGCCAACCAGCAGGCACTTTTATTTCGTTTTCAGAAACAATATAATGTGGTGCATCTGGAAAATTAATTTGTAAAGCTTTAAAGGCGTCTGTTGTAATTACTGGGTTTTTAAAAAAACTACCAGAATTACCAATCTCTTTTGGGTTTGGTAATTTGCTTTCGCGAATAGCAATTACTGCTTTTGATACTTCTTGTATTGTCGGATTGGTAATATTATTTTTTTCTAATTGCGCAGTAATGGCTCCATAATTAGTATGTAGCGTATGATTACTTGTGCTTAATTTAAAGGTTACACTTGTAATAATATATTTGCCTTTTGCCTTTTGTTTAAAGATAGAATTTCGGTAACCAAAATCACACTCTTCTTTTGTGAAATTTTCAATAACTAAAGTCTCTAAATTTAATGCAGCACAGGAGTAAAAGGTGTCTTTTAACTCCACTCCATAAGCTCCAATGTTTTGTATAGGACTTGTGCCAACATTTCCTGGAATTAATGATAAATTTTCTAAACCACCATAATTGTTTTTTAAAGTCCATTGTACAAAATCGTGCCAGTTTTCGCCTGCTTGACTTTCAATTAAAACATAATTATCTGTTTTAGAAACAATAGTTTTTCCTTTTAAGTCTAAATGAATTACAAGTGCGTTAACATCTTTGGTTAATAGCATATTACTACCACCACCAAGTATAAACTTGCTGGGATATTCTTTTGAAGAATAAATAGCTTTTAATTCTTCTACAGAATTAATAGACACAAAATGTTTTGCCTTTACATCAATACCAAAAGTATTGTATGGTTTTAAAGAAATGTTGTCTAGTATTTGCACTAATCTTTATATACTTTAAGCGCTTCTTTAATAATATTGACCGCTTTTTTTAAGCTATCAGTATTAAGTACGTACGCAATTCTTATTTGGTTTAACCCAACACCTGGAGTGCTATAAAAACCTGCAGCTGGAGCAACCATAACTGTTTCTCCGTTTACATCAAAGTCTTCCAATAACCATTGTGCAAAAGCATCACTGTTTTTTATTGGTAATTGCGCAATGCAATAAAAAGCGCCTTTTGGGTTGGCAACTTGTACACCTTCAATGGTGTTTAATTCTGCTATTAAAACGTTTCTTCTTTCTACATATTCATCAATCACTTCATCAAAATAGCTTTGAGGTGTATCTAAAGCAGCTTCACTAGCTATTTGTGCTAATGTTGGAGGACTTAATCTTGCTTGTGCAAATTTTAAAGCTGTACTAATTACTTCTTTGTTTTTTGACACTAAACAACCAATACGTGCACCACACATACTGTAACGTTTAGAAACAGAATCTATTACTATTGCATAATCATCTAAACCTTCTTCTTGTAAAATAGAGTAGTGTGTTGCACCATCATAAGCAAACTCACGATAGACTTCGTCTGCTATTAAAAACAAATCATGTTTTTTAACAATTGCAGCTAATTTTTTAATTTCTTCTTTAGAATATAAGTAACCTGTTGGATTACCTGGATTACAAATTAAAATAGCTTTTGTTTTGGGAGTAATTAGTTTTTCAAACTCTTCAATTGGAGGTAAAGCAAAGTTGTCTTCAATTTTAGAAATTACTGGAACAACCTTTACGCCAGAAGCAGTTGAAAATCCATTATAGTTAGCATAGAACGGTTCTGGTATAATTACTTCGTCATTAACATCCATAATACTTCCAAAAGCAAATAATAAAGCTTCACTACCACCAGTAGTAACAATAATATCGTTGTGTTTTACATGGATGTCGTTTTTAGCATAATATGCGGCAATTTTTTCGCGATAAGCTTCTGATCCTTCAGATCTAGTGTAAGCTAATATATCTAATCCATGCATCTTAACTGCGTCCAATGCAGCTTGAGGTGTTTTAATATCAGGTTGACCAATGTTAAGATGGTAAATTGTTTTTCCCATTTTATAGGCTTTTTCAGCAAATGGTACTAATTTTCTTATTGGAGACTGTGGCATTGATAGCCCTTTGTTAGATATTTTTGGCATGCTTTAATGATTAGAATACAAATTTGCGAAAATTATTATAAAATTGACTTAAAAATAGTTTTTAAAATACTAGAATGAAAACAAATTTGTAAATTGAAAAAGACATAATTTATTGAAGCATGAATGTTTTTACGTAAACTATATATAATTATTGTTGTTTTTTGTTGTTTTTCTGCAACTGCACAAAACCAATATATAATTGAAGATGATGAAAAATCTAATAAAATTAGATTTGAATTGGTTAATAACCTAATAATTATACCAGTTGAGGTTAATGGTTTGTCCTTAAAATTTGTTTTAGATACTGGAGTTAATAAACCAATTGTTTTTAATTTTTTAAAAGCTTCAGATTCTTTAAAGGTATTAAATGCTGAAAAAATCCAATTAAAAGGATTAGGAGATGGTAATTATATAGATGCACTTAGATCAAGTCATAATACTTTTAAAGTTGGTGATGCAGTCAATAATGATCAAGCCTTTTATGCCATTTTTGATTCTTCTTTAAATTTTGCTCCTATACTTGGTGTTACTATTGATGGTATTATTGGTTATGATTTATTTAAAGATTTTATTGTTGAAATAAATTATACCAGTAAATTTATTAGACTACATAATCCAGAAACTTATAATTACAAAAAGTGTAAAAAATGTGAATCCTTTAATTTAGAATTTGAAGGAAATAAGCCTTATTTAGAAGGAGAAGTTTCGATAAACTCTAATACTATTCCAGTTAAACTTTTGATAGATTCTGGTGGAAGTGATGCTTTATGGTTATTTGAAAATACTGAAAAAGGTTTAAAAATGAGTAAAAACTATTTTACAGATTTTTTAGGAGCAGGTTTAAATGGAAATGTATTTGGTAAACGAACAAAAATTGAAGCCTTTAATATTGGAAATTTTTCTTTTAAAAACCCAAAAGTAGCCTATCCAGACTCTATTACTGTAGCTTCTGTTAAAAAATTTAAAGATAGAGATGGAACCTTTGGAGGAGAGCTTTTAAAACGATTTAATAGTATTATAGATTATCCTAATTCCAAAATAACATTAAAGCCTAATAGCTTCTTTAAACGACCTTTTAGATATAATAGAAGTGGTTTGCAGGTGGTACATGATGGTGTTAGATTAGTTATGGAAATTGATGTAAAAGACAATGGTTTGACTAAAATTTCTGGTGATAATGGTAAATTAGTTAATGTGCAAAGTGTTATAAAAACTAATTATAAATATGATTTAAAACCTTATTATATAATTAATGAAGTAAGAATGGGCTCTCCAGGATATAATGCAGGTTTAAGAAAAGGAGATATTGTTAATACCATAAATGGTAAGGAAACTTATGATATGTCATTAAGCGAATTGGTTGGTTATTTTTATCAAAATGAAGGAGTGAAAATTAAATTAGTAGTTGATAGACTTGGCTTGGAAAGACGTTTTGAGTTTAAATTACAATCTCCAATAAAATAAAAAAGCCGAAACGTTAAGTTTCGGCTTTTTTATTTATAAGTGTAGAGTTTTTAACCCTTTTTTGTCTCCATCACACTTTTAGATTTTTTCTCTAAAACACTAGTTTTTGAAGGGTCAATAACTTCACCTTTAATCTTAAGTGATACAGTTGGTGTTGCTGCATTAGATAAAACAGTAATTGTTTTTCTAATAGGCATTACTCTTTTTGTGTCATACTTAACTTCAATTTCTCCAGTCATTCCTGGCATTATTGGAGCTTCTGGTTTTTTAGGGACAGTACATCCACAGCTAGAACTTACTTTAGAAATAATTAAAGGAGCATCTCCAGTATTTGTAAACTCAAAGGTTCTAATACCATTTGCGCCTTTTTCAATTGTTCCGTAGTCTATTGTTGTTGCTTTAAACTCAATTTTTGCAACTTTTTCTTGTGCGTTTACCGATAAACTAATTAGTCCGATAAATAATATTGTAAATAATTTTTTCATTGTATTTTGATTTTTAATGGTTTGTAAATTTAATTACTTTTTATTCCTCCTGCAAAGTTATTAGATGTAATGCACACTTACAAATACTTATGACATATTTAACTGTACATTAATACTCTTTAAAATTTCACAAAAACAGAAATATAAGTACTTTTGTAAACTATATTTCAAAAACTATTCCAAAGTATGCAAATTCCTTCAAAATATAATGCTATTGAAGCAGAAAATAAATGGTATGACTACTGGATGAAGAATAATTATTTTCATTCTACACCAGACCATAGAGAACCATATACCATTGTAATCCCTCCACCAAACGTAACAGGAGTCTTACATATGGGACACATGCTTAATAACACAATACAAGATGTTTTGATACGTCGTGCACGTTTATTGGGTAAAAATGCTTGTTGGGTTCCAGGAACTGATCATGCATCTATCGCAACAGAAGCTAAAGTTGTTGCTAAATTAAAAGCACAAGGAATAGATAAAAATGATTTAACTCGTGACGAGTTTTTAGCACATGCATGGGAATGGACTGAAGAATATGGAGGCGTAATCCTTGAGCAACTTAAAAAATTAGGATGTTCATGCGATTGGGACAGAACAAAGTTTACAATGGATGACGATATGTCTGAAGCGGTAATTAAGGTTTTTGTTGATTTACACGAAAAAGGATTGATTTATAGAGGATACCGAATGGTAAACTGGGATCCTAAAGCAAAAACAACTCTGTCTGATGAAGAAGTAATACACGAAGAACGTCAAGGAAACCTATATTATATTAATTACAAAATTGAAGGAAGCGAAGAAACTTTAACTATCGCAACTACAAGACCAGAAACCATTTTTGGAGATACAGCAATATGTATTAACCCAGAGGACGAACGTTTTGCACACTTACGTGGAAAAAAGGCAATTGTGCCAATTGCAAATCGTGTTATTCCTATAATTGAAGACGAGTATGTTGATATCGAGTTTGGAACAGGTTGTTTAAAAGTAACTCCTGCACATGATGAAAACGATAAAAACCTTGGAGATAAGCATAAACTAGAAGTAATCGATATCTTTCATGAAGATGCGTCATTAAATAGTTATGGATTACAATTTGAAGGTCAAGACCGTTTTGTAGCTAGAAAAAATGTTGCAAAAGAATTAGAAAATATTGGTGTTTTAGTAAAAACTGAAACCCATTTAAATAAAGTTGGTACGTCAGAACGTACAAAAGCAGTTATCGAACCAAGATTAAGCGACCAATGGTTCTTAAAAATGGAAGAGTTGGTTAAGCCAGCAATTGAAGCTGTTTTAGGTGAAGATGCTGAGATAAAATTATTTCCTAAAAAATTCGAGAACACCTATCGTCATTGGATGGAAAACATTCGCGATTGGAATATTTCACGCCAATTACTTTGGGGACAACAAATTCCTGCGTATTTCTATGGAGATGGAAAAGAAGACTTTGTAGTTGCAGAAACTGTTGAAGATGCTGTTTTAAAAGCACAAAAAGTAACTGGAAAAGCAGATTTAAAAGCAACAGATTTAAAACAAGATACAGATGCTTTAGATACTTGGTTTAGCTCTTGGTTATGGCCAATGTCTGTTTTTGATGGTATACGTAACCCAGAAAACGAAGACATTAAATATTACTATCCTACTAACGATTTAGTAACTGGACCTGATATTTTATTCTTTTGGGTAGCACGTATGATAATTGCTGGTTACGAGTATAAAGACCAAAAGCCTTTTAATAATGTGTATTTAACTGGTTTGGTACGTGATAAGCAACGTCGTAAAATGAGTAAATCTTTAGGGAACTCACCAGACGCTTTAAAATTAATTGAAGATTATGGAGCAGGAGGAGTTAGAGTTGGATTATTATTAAGTAGTGCAGCTGGAAATGATTTAATGTTTGATGAAACGTTATGCGATCAAGGTAAAAAGTTTGGAAATAAAATATGGAATGCTTTTAACTTAACAAATTTATGGGAAGTTAGTGATACAATTCCCCAACCAAATTCTAGTAAAATAGCATTAGATTGGTATGAAGCTAAGTTTCAAGAAACTTTATTAGATATTGAAGATCATTTTAGTAAATACCGTTTAAGCGATGCTTTAATGGCAACTTATAAATTAATTTACGATGATTTTTGTGGTTGGTTGTTAGAGATAGTAAAACCAGCATATCAACAACCAATTGATGCAACAACTTATAATAAAGTGATGGCTATTTTTGAGGATAACTTAAAAATATTGCATCCTTTTATGCCTTTTTTAACAGAAGAAATCTGGCAATATATTGCAAAGCGTACTCCAGAAGAAGCTTTAATAGTTTCAAAATGGCCAGAAGCTAAACCAGTAAATAAAGATATTATTTCTGAGTTTGATTTTGCTTCAGAAGTTATTTCTGGAATTAGAACCGTTAGAAAAGAAAAGAACATTGCGTTTAAAGATGCAATTGGTTTTTTAGTAATTAATAGCGAACAATCAAATACAGATTTTGATACTGTAATTGCTAAACTAGGAAACCTAGAAGCAATAGATTATGTTACAGAACCTGTAGAAGGCGCATTAACCTTTAGAGTTAAGTCTAATGAGTATTTTATACCAATGGATGGAGCAATTGATATAGAAGCCGAAATTGCTAAACTTACCAAAGAATTGGAGTATACAGAAGGGTCTTTAAAAATAGCACAGAAAAAATTGTCTAACGAGCGTTTTGTTGCAGGTGCACCAGAACAAGTTATTGCTGCCGAACGTAAAAAAGAAGCAGATGCTTTGGCTAAGATTGAAACTTTGAAAGCTAGTTTGGCTAGTTTGAAATAGAATTATTAATTATGTCAAAAAAAACAGTTTACTCCATTCTTACAGCTTTAGTCTTAATATCTTTTTATGCATGCAATTTTTTAATTGATAATCAAGAAAAAGAAGCAGCTGTAACCCAAGGTAAAACGATAAAGACAAACACTAACGAATACTTCTTGCCAACAAGCACAACAGGACAGATTGTACACCATGAAGGTTACAGTTTAAGTTACAGTGAGCCACATGAACAAGCAGAATGGGTTGCTTATGAACTTAAAAAAGAGCATTTAAGTAATGCTAACTTTAAGCGTCCATATTTTGAAGTTGATAAAACTGTAAAAACAGGAGCTGCACATTGGCGTAATTATAAAAAATCAGGCTACGATCGTGGACATTTATGTCCTGCAGGAGATAGAAAGTATAGTCAAAAAGCACATGACGAAACATTTCTAACAAGTAATATATCACCTCAGAATCACGATTTTAATGCAGGAATTTGGAATAGGTTAGAACAAAAAACACGTTATTGGGCAAGTAAATATGATGGTGTATTTGTAGTATCTGGAGGTATTTTAGAAATAGGATTGAAGACTATTGGAGAAGAGGAAGTAGCCATTCCTAACCAATTTTACAAAGTATTAATTGATAATAATAATGGACAAACCAAAGTTATTGCGTTTTTATTACCACATGTAGAGTCTAAACAACCACTTTATAAATTTGTTACCTCTGTAGATAAAATTGAAAGCTTAACAGGAATAGATTTCTTTGCAGAATTGGATGATGCAATAGAGAATAAACTAGAAGCATCAAGTAGTTACAAGAATTGGAGCTTTTAGAATAGTTTTTTTCTGACACCTTTCCAACGTAAATCTCTTACGTATTTACCTTCTGCTTCTGTAAGAAGCTGCTCAGGCTTATTACGTGTCGCTTTTACATAACCAATTATATAATCCTTAAAATATCTAAAACTCTTCTTTTTATAACTCATTTTTAATGCAGTTAAAAAGGTTAGTGTAAAACCATAGCGCATTTTGTACATCGCTTCTCCTTGCAAGTATTTTGCAGCTTTATTATAACTTGCTCCTGTTGGTTTAAGATGTTTAACATGTAATGTATCGTCTAATAAAATTGTCCAATTATTATACTTTGCAAGTAGCTCGTCAATAGTATCCCAACCCATTGCTCTTTTAAGCTGTCCAATAGCTTCAAAGCAATCTTTTTTATAGGCTTTTAAAGCACCTCTAATATGATCTTTTCCTGTAATAGATTCTAATATCCAATCATTATTTTTTTCTATATAACAGTAACCTGCAACCATACCAATAGTTTTGTTTTTATTAAAATGAAAGGCTATTTTCTCTAAATAATTTAAAGGAAAAATAAGATCTGCATCAAACTTGCAAATCACATCGTAATCTTTATCAATAATATCGAAACCTTTGTAAAAAGCATTAATAATTTTAGTTCCTGGTAAGTGTTTGTTGGATGAAGTAACATTGACCAACTTTATAAAAGGGTGTTTTTTCTGAAAATCTTCTACAATGCTTTGTGTTGCATCAGTAGAATTATCATTAACCACAACAATTTCTTTTGGTTGTAACGTTTGGTCTATTAAAGACTGTAATGTTAGGCCAATAGAGGTTTCTTCGTTATGAGCAGGAATGATAATACTGAAATTCAAAATAAAAAAATTAGAATTTAAAGGTAAACTTATTTAAGCTCTTTCTGCATAAATAATATAGTATCTAGGTGTAAACCACCTTAAAAGAGGTCTAAATCCTATCTTTTTTACTGGATTGGTCCATTGTTGACGCTCAATAATTTTCCAACCTGTTTTCTCTAATAACCAATCTAATTGCCAATCTTCAAACTCGTGATAATGTCTATCCCATTTATCGGTTTTACTTCTGTAAGCAGAAGAAAACCATAAACGTAACGGAACACTAATAACTAATTTGTCTGCTTTTATACTCTGTAAAACGGTAAAAGGAGAGAGTAGGTGTTCAAAAATTTCAAAAGCAGTAACAACTGTTGTATTTGAGTTATTAATGTTTGAAGTATCAATATCTAAATCTTCGCCTTTAGTGTTTTCAACAGAATAACCATTGTCTTTCATAATTTTGGTAAACGGATTTTCTACACCTAAATCTAAAATAGATTCAGATTTTGAAATATGTTTTTCCAAAAATTGATAAGTTAATTTAAATCTTTTATGCGGAAATGTCTGTTCGTACATGAAAATAGGTTCATTTTCATTTCCGCTAAAGCGGAAATATTTTCAAAGTCATTTTTTTTAACTAGTGCTTATAAACAATAGCATTTATATTCATTCCAGCACCAACGCTAGCAAATATAATAAGATCTCCTTTGTTTATTTCTTGATTTTCAAGTTTACCGTTTAAAATCAAATCGTATAAAGTTGGCACAGTTGCAACACTTGAGTTACCTAACATATTAATACTCATTGGCATCACGCCTTCTGGCATTTTCATGTCATGAAGCTTGTAAAAACGCTTAACAATTGCTTCGTCCATTTTTTCGTTGGCTTGATGGATTAATATTTTTTTGACTTCGTTTATAGAATGTCCACTTTTTTCTAAGCAAGACTTTAATGCTAATGGTACATTAGTTAAAGCAAATTCATAAATTTTACGACCATACATTTTTATATATCGACGTTTACTATTACTGTCTTGATTATTGGTTTTTCCAAAATAAATATAGTGTGCTTCGTCTAGTGCAAAAGTAGCAGATTCATGACTTATTATTCCGCCTTCATCATTAGATTGTTCAATAATAACAGCTCCTGCACCATCACTATAAATCATAGAATCTCTATCGTGTTTATCTATGACTCTGGATAATGTTTCGGTTCCGATAACCAAACAACGTTTTGCTAAGCCAGATTTAATAAACGCATTGGCTTGTATTACACCTTCTACCCAACCTGGACATCCAAAAAGCAAATCATACCCAACACATCTTGGGTTTTTTATTTGTAGTAAATGTTTAACACGAGAGGCTAAACTTGGTACAGTATCGCTTTGCTCTGAATTGTGTTTTACGTCTCCATAATTATGAGCAACAATAATATAATCTATTGTTTCTTTATCAATTTTGGCGTTTGCAATCGCTTTTTCAGCAGCATAAAAAGCAATATCAGAATTTAATAATTCAGGCTCTAGATAACGTCTTTCCTCTATTCCTGTAATGGCTTTGAATTTGTCAACGATGACTTCATTTGTATTATTTATTTTAGAACCATCTGCATTTAAAAATTCATGGTTATAAAAGTCTTCGTTTTTTTCAACACCTTTAGGAATATAACTTCCAGTACCTGTAATCTTAATATTCATAAAAAAAGAAATTGCCTTTAATTGTTACCTTGTAAAGATAAGGAGTAAAAATTAAAGGCAATTTTAATTGGTTAGTTTTTTACGATGTCCAACGTTTAGTTGGCATCCATATAAGCTTCAATTGGAGCACAAGTACATATCAAATTTCGGTCTCCATATGCATCGTCAACACGACGTACTGAAGGCCAAAACTTGTTATCCATTACGTAGTCTAAAGGATAAGCAGCTTTCTCTCTACTATATGGTAATAACCACTCATCACTAGTTAGCATTGCTAATGTGTGAGGTGCGTTTTTTAATGGGTTATTGCTATCTTCTTTTGTTGCAGCGTCTATTTCTTTTCTAATAGAAATCATGGCATCACAAAAACGATCCATTTCTGCTTTGCTTTCACTTTCTGTTGGCTCAATCATCATGGTTCCAGCAACCGGAAACGATACCGTTGGAGCATGAAATCCATAGTCCATTAAACGTTTTGCAATATCAACAACTTCAATTCCGTTAGCTTTAAAAGGACGACAGTCTATAATCATCTCATGTGCTGCACGACCACGTTCTCCAGAGTATAACGTTTCAAAAGCACCTTGTAATCTGTGTTTAATATAGTTGGCATTTAAAATGGCAATTTCAGTCGATTTTTTTAAGCCTTCTGCACCTAGCATTTTTATATATCCATAAGAAATTAAACAAGCTAAAGCAGAGCCAAAAGGAGCAGAAGATATTGCTGTAATTGCTTTGTCTCCTCCCGTTTTTACTACTGGATTGCCAGGTAAAAAAGGAACTAACTGTTTTGCAACACAAATAGGTCCAACTCCAGGACCACCACCACCATGAGGAATTGCAAAGGTTTTGTGTAGGTTTAAATGACAAACATCTGCACCAATATTACCAGGATTTGTTAAACCTACTTGAGCATTCATGTTTGCTCCATCCATATAAACTTGTCCACCACAATCATGAATGATTTTAGTGATTTCTTTTATAGATGCTTCGTAAACACCATGTGTCGAAGGGTAAGTTACCATTAAGGCTGATAAATTGTCTTTATGTAAAAGTGCTTTTTCGCGTAAATCGTCAACATCAATGTTTCCTTCATCGGTAGATTTTGTTACAACAACTTTCATTCCTGCCATAACAGCACTTGCTGGATTTGTACCATGTGCAGAACTTGGGATTAAACAAATGTTTCTATGATGATCTCCTCTAGATTCGTGATATGCTTTTATAACCATTAATCCAGCAAACTCTCCTTGAGCACCAGAATTTGGTTGTAATGATGTTGCAGCAAAACCAGTGATTTCTGTTAGTTGATCTTCTAATTCTTTTAAAATTTGCGTGTAACCTCCTGCTTGTTTTAAAGGTGCAAATGGATGTATATTTCCCCATTTAAACCAACTTAATGGTAGCATTTCTGCTGCAGCATTAAGTTTCATTGTGCAAGATCCTAAAGATATCATGGAATGATTTAATGATAAATCTTTACGCTCTAGTTTTTTAATATATCGCATCAATTCTGTTTCAGAATGATGAGAATTAAAGACCTCTAATGTTAAAAAGTCAGAGGTTCTAGTTAGTGTTTTAGCAATATTATTAGTTGAAGTTATTGAAGTGATTTTAAACGCTTCTTTACCAGCTACTTTTGCGAAAATTGAAATAATATAATTTATATCTCTAATAGAAGTTGTTTCGTTTAAAGAAATAGTAACTGTTTCTTTGTCTGGATAGAAAAAGTTAACTTTTTTCTTTTTAGCAATTTTCTTAATTTTTTTAGCGTCAGTTTTAATTTGAAGCGTATCAAAATAAGAGGTATTAACTTGTTTGAAACCTAATTTTTCTAACGATTCTGATAATGTCGATGCAGAATTGTGGACTTGATTTGCTATAAATTGTAAACCTTTAGGTCCATGATAGACTGCGTACATTCCAGCCATAACAGCTAATAATACTTGTGCAGTACAAATATTTGAGGTTGCTCTGTCGCGTTTAATATGCTGCTCTCTTGTTTGTAAAGCCATACGTAAGGCTCTGTTACCATTGGCGCATTTTGTTACACCAATAATACGACCAGGAATATCACGTTTGTAAGCTTCTTTTGTTGCAAAATATGCAGCGTGTGGTCCTCCATAACCCATTGGTATTCCAAAGCGTTGCGTTGTACCAACGACAACATCTGCACCAAACTTCCCTGGAGCTTCTAGTTTTACTAGACTTAAAATATCTGCAGCTACAGCTACTTTTATGTTGTTGCTATTTGCTTTTTCAATAAAAGTTTTGATGTCAGTGATTTGACCATCTTTTCCAGGATATTGTAAAATTGCTCCAAAATAGTCTGAAGAAAAATCAAAAGATTCTTCATTTCCT
Organism: Olleya sp. R77988; assembly: GCF_044594215.1. GTDB lineage: Bacteria > Bacteroidota > Bacteroidia > Flavobacteriales > Flavobacteriaceae > Olleya. The sequence goes on from NZ_CP138988.1 coordinate 1,743,906, forward strand.
ATTACTAATTCAATTCCAATTGGATTTGCTCTAGTTTGTAATAATGAAATAGTTTGAGGTAGTATATTTTTAGAAACAAAAAATTTATTTATACCAGCTTTTTTTTGTGCACGTTCTCTAACTGCAAATAGTAAGCTTAAGGCTTCTGCAGCAGCTGTGCTTTCGTCTAAAAGAGAGGCGTTTGCTAACTCCATTCCTGTTAAATCTGTAATCATTGTCTGAAAGTTTAGAAGTGCTTCTAAACGTCCTTGAGCAATTTCAGCTTGATAAGGTGTATAAGCTGTATACCAACCTGGATTTTCTAAAATATTACGTTGTATAACAGCTGGTAAAATGGTTGGATGATAACCTAATCCAATATATGTTTTGTAAACCTTGTTTTTTTTTGCAACATCATTTAAATACACTAAGTATTCTTGTTCTGTCATTGCCTCATCTAAATCCAAATCTTTTTGTAGTCTAATATCATCTGGAATAGTTTGGTAGATAAGTTGATCTATACTATCTGCATTGATAGTTTTAAGCATTTTTTTTTGGTCATTTTCTCTGGGACCTATGTGACGTAATGCGAAAGCGTTTGTATTCATTTGTGTTGCTTTTTTATGATTGCAAAATTAGCGAAAACTAACAGTAATATTTTGTTAAAAATTGAAAGTTTTCAACGAAACGACCGCTTTATTAACAGATTGATTATTTTTGTGTAATGAAGATGCTTAAACAGCTTTTTAATTTTTATATAAATAGCAGTATTCACGTTGCTTTATCAGTTTATGCTTTAAGCTGGATTACTTTAACAAAATTTGGACTGAATTATGACGAAAACGTACTGTATTTTAATTTTTATGCGACCATTACAGGTTACAATTTTGTTAAATATTTTGGGATAGCAAAATGGCACCATCGTAGCTTAGCAAATTGGTTAAAAATTATCCAAGTATTTTCTTTTTCTTGTTTTATTTTGATGTGCTATTATGCTTATGCATTACAGTTTAATGTACTAATAATTATTGGAGGATTTGGGGTGGTTACCTTTTTATATGCTATACCATTTTTACCCAAAAAATGGTATATGGATACACAGCAAAATTTAAGAGATATAAGTGGTTTAAAAGTATACGTTATTGCTTTTGTTTGGAGTGGTGTAACGGTTGCTTTACCATTACTTAATAATAATGTTAATCTAAATGCAGATGCTATTATTACTTTATTACAAAACTTTATACTAGTTATTGTTTTAATGTTGCCTTTTGAAATTAGAGACTTAGGCTATGATAGTTTAAAATTAGCGACTATACCACAGAAAATAGGAGTGAAGCGTACCAAATTACTTGGGTTAGCTTTATTGTTTGTGTTTTATTTTTCTGAATTTTTTAAAAATGAAGTTATTACTAATTACATCCTTACTCAATTTGTAATTTGTATTGTTTTAGGTTTGTTTTTAATGTTTTCGAATAAAAAAAGGAATTTGTTTTACGCTTCCTTTTGGGTTGAGGCAGTACCAGTACTTTGGTTGTTACTGCTTATTATTTAACTCTTTGTCAAAATTTGATTTTATCTCTTCTTTTTCTGAAGGCGTTAGTTTTGTTGACTTTAATTTATTAATGGTAGCTGTAAGTTTTCCGTTGTTAATAGAATGTTGCCTACAAACAGCACAAATAAAAATATGAAATTTAAATTTTACTTTTTCCCATAAAGAAGCTTCATTATATTGAGCTTTGTCACATATGTGTCTTGAGTCTTCACAAGACATCATTAATTTTTTCATCATCATAATTAAAACCAGTTTTTTTCTAAACAACCTGCCATAGCTACTCGTGCTCTGTGTATTATTACCCAAAGGTTAGACGCAGTAATTTCTAATTCATTACAAATTGCTTCAGTTTCGTAATTTAAAATGGTTTTCATTTCAAAAATCTGTCCTTGTTTTTTTGGTAGCTTTGATAAGCAATCATCTATTGCATCTGCTAGTTCTGAATTCTCTATATGGTCTTCAGCAGTTTTATCAAATGGATCTGCAACACGTTCTTCTAACCAATCTCCTTCAGTTTCAGAATCACTATTATATGACATTCTAACTTCAGCTTTTCCTTTTTTAGAATTTGTTTTACGATAATGATCAATAATTTTTCGTTTTAAAATTGAAACTAACCAGGTACGTTCGCTAGCTTCTCCTTTAAAGTTTTTCATGCTTTTTAAACCAGCAAGAAAGGTTTCGGATATAAGATCTTGAGCTTTAGCTCTGTCATTTACACGTGTAATGGTGTAATTAAAGAGGTAGTCGCTATACAAATCTATCCATTGGTTTGGATCAATTTTATGGTTGGACATAAACTTTTAATTTTTCTTTTTCAATATCAAAAATAAGGAAAATAGAATTAATAAAAAGGTTAATTTTTTATTAAACCCTCTAAAGCTAGTTTGATGTTAGTGTATTTAAAATTGTAACCATTTTTTAGTAGTTTTTCTGGTATTACATTTCTGCTTTTTGTAACCAGTTCTGTTTCTGTGCCAATAAAAAAAGCACCCAATTTTAATAACCATAGTGGATGAGAAATACCAAAAGGTATTTTCATTACTGCTCTTAAACTTTTCATTAAAGTTTTATTATTGGTTGGTTCTGGGACACATAAGTTAAAAATACCTTCTAATTTTTTGTCCATTAAAAACTGAATGGTATTTGTAAAATCATCTTCATGAATCCAACTTACTTTTTGATTTCCAGAGGCTTGCTTGCCACCTAAACCAAATTTAGTTAATTGTTTTAATGGTGTTAACGCACCTCCTTTTTTACCTAGTACAATGGATGTGCGTAATATTACTTTTTTTGTTTTTGGTGTTGTAGTTTCGTTAAATGCACGTTCCCAAGATTTTGCAATATTCATTGAAAAATCATCTCCAATAATTCCATTTTTTTCTGTATTTGGTCTGTCAAATGAACTTTCATAAATGGTAGCTGTTGATGAGTTAAACCAGTATTTTGGAGGATTGTCACATAAGTTTACCGCTAATCCTAATAAATTGGTCGTGTCTATTCTAGAGGAGTAAATGGCTTTTTTGTTTTTTTCATTATATCTACAATCTACAGATTTTCCTGCAAGATTTATAAGGGCTTCTGCATTTTCTAATTGTTTAGTCCAATTACCTAAATCTATACCATTCCAATATATTTCAGTATCGGATTTAGGATTCCTAGTTAATATAAAAACTTTGTAATTTTTATTTGTAAAATAATCTTTTAGGACTTGTCCTAAAAACCCGCTTCCTCCAGCTATAATTATTGTTTTCATGTTTTTTACTTTGTACAACTAATAATGTAATATCCAAAACTCTTCATGTGTAAGCCAGAAAGTAAAGCATAAAAACTACCTTTTAGGTTATGTAAGCTTTCCTTTTTAAAGCCATTTTTATTAAATAAATTTTTTAAAAAGAATCCAATAATAGTAAACGGAACATGTAATACAGAAGGTGCAACTCTAAAAGAAGCATCTTCAATTTTTATATCAGTAAAGCCTACATCTTTAAGTTTTTTAACCATATTGGTTTTGGTTTCAAGTCGCTCCAAACTCCAATGGTTACACAATTTTTGATAAGCGTATTTACTTCCGTAGCATAATTTATTTTCCTCTTTTTTTAAAAACGCATCAGCAATAACTAGTTTACCATTTGGTTTTAAAACACGAAACGCTTCTTTTATAGAGTCTTTACTGTGTCCAGAATGACAAAAACTTTCTATAGCTAAAGCAGTATCAAAGCTGTTAGATTTAAATAAAGTATTGTTATAGTTTTCTTTTAGAATACTTCCTTTTAAACCTTTTAGTAATTCGTTTCCTTTTTTTTCCTGAAAGTCTGACAATGTTACACCAAAAGCAGTCAGGTTTTTATGTTTTTTTATTGCATAGCGCATAGATCCACCCATACCACAACCCATATCTAATAAGGTTGACTTTTTACTTCCATAATTAAAACGACTAATGACTTGATTGGTCATTTGGTTTAGCATTTGATCCCTTTTAAAAGGATTGGTTTTAAAAGGAATGTAATAGCCAAAATGCATATTAAAATCTTTACTCCAAAACTCGTAATCTTCAGTAGCTTCATTATAGAAGTCTACCATTTCTATTCTGTTTTTTTCAGAGTGTTGAATTGTGGTTGTTAGTGTTTTCATAGTTTTGAGATTTTATAGGTAATATAAACGTGGAAGCATGCTAAGAATAGTGATGTGATTGCCCAAAAGAACATAATTGATAATCCATCAATTTTTAATGATTTAAAAAATAGGATTAGTGATAAAGTCAAAAGAACATAAATGTTGAAAACGATTTGAATTGACTTAGATAATTCTTTAAAATGAATAATAATTTTTATGCTTATTAGAATCTGTATTAAGCCTAAAACAGGTAGTGCAAAAATTCCTCCCCAAAATGTAAAGCAAAGCAAGAAGGTTATAATAAATGCCCAATTATTTATTTGGTAAAAATCTTTCATGATTCTTTATTCAATAGTTTTATTTAAAGAGGGAATTGCAATATTTTTTGCATGTATGATTTCAAAAAGGTCCATATATCTTTTATGTTCTATAATTTGCAACTTTTCATTAATCATATTCAGTTTTAATTTATTCATGTTTACATGATTTTTGATATAGGGAAATAGTGCTTTAAATTGTTTGCCAAAAATATTTGGTACTAATGCATCTAAATAGAATTTAGTGAACTTATAATTGAATGTTCTTTTAGGTTTTACTAATTCTAGTAAAAAAATTTCGCCATTTGGTTTTAGTGTTTTACTTAGTTGCTTTGTAAATGCATTTAATTGTTCTGGTTGAATAGTTTTAATTCCAAAGGAACATAATATAATATCATAAGATTCAGGCTTATGTTTCTCTTTAAAAAAGTCGTTTTCGATTTGATGTATTTTTTTGTTTTTGTGCTTTGATTTTGCAGCTATATTCATTTTACTCGCAAAATCTATAGTGGTAATTTTTGTGTTATTCTGATTAATATATTTTAAATTTTCTCCTTTACCACTCATGATATCTAACACAGATTTGTTCTCAAAATTTTGAACTTTTTTTATGAGTTTACGTCTCATAAAATTGGTTAGAAAAAATGAAGCAAACTCATTAGTTCTATAAGTTCCACTTAAATTGTTGAAGTACTCCTTTAAATCAATTTTAGTTAACATATTTGCTGTTTATTGAGTTTAGTACATGTAATTGCATTTGATCAATAATATAGTTTGACCATAATTTCCAATACCATTTCGGAGCAATTTTGTAACTATACAAAGTGGTTGCTGTTATTTTTGTTGAATGGTTGCTTAGCGCTTCTAATTTTATTTTGCCAAAATGGACGAAAAAATAATGATGTAAGTGTTTTGCATCAATAGAGTTGTAAGGTGTAAGCTCTCTCATTGGTATTGTTTGTTCTTTGGGCTTAAAAGTCACAGAATGGTTATTTTTAAACTCTGTAATTTGCAAAATAATTGTGTCATTATTTGTAATGCAATTATAGCTTAGCTCTTTATTTGTTTTTTTTAAAGCTATAGATTTAGGATAAGAAACACCTTCTTTAAATAACCGATTAGGTGTATTTGTAAACGTTATTTCTGTAGTTAAATCATTCCAAATAGCATCTTTAGACGTATTAATTATTAATGTTGAAGTTACTTCTTCTTGTATAGGTATTGTGTAACTATCATAAATGTATGTAGCTGGATTAAATATTACCAAAAAAATAAGGGAGTTGCGTTGTATTGATTTGTCTGCATGAGCAATAAATAATCCAATAATATAAGATATTGTCATTGGGATAACTAAAAAAGGATAAGCCATTAAAACACATATAAACCCTTCTAAACCAATAGCAATTAAAGCACCACAAAGAATAAGTATAATTACATTTACTTTTAAAAAAGCAAATAAACCTGCTTTAAGTAAAGAATTTGGTGTCTCAGTATATTTTCTATCATAACCTATCAAAAAACTTATCGAACTAGGGATTGCAAAAAATAATGCAGCTCCATATTCTCCATTTTCAATTAATAAAAGCCATACAACAACTAATATTATTACAATAGTTAATGTTAAATAAGGATGCTTTTTCAAAAAATTCATAATTATTATTTTTATTAAAGTTTCAGAAAATATTGAAACATAGTTTTAAATTTTTTTATTTAAATATTTTAAGCAAAGACTTAGTCAGCCAGTTTTGTTTTTGGTTTACTAATTTATTAATCATAGAGTCCATAGTTTCGGTTAGCTCGTGTAATGCTTTTGTCTGTTTAATTAGTTCTTTAGTTTTTGCACTTCCATCATCTTTTATTGAAGAAATCTCTTCAAGTACTTTTACTACAGGTTTAATTTCTCTTCTGCTACGTTCTACAGCAACAATTCTTGCCAATTCTTGTACATCTTTTTCGGTTATAAAAAACTCTTTACGCTCACCAGCAATTAATGTTTTGGTTACAATTCCCCAATCCATAAGCTGTCTAAGGTTCATACTAGTATTACCTCTAGAAATTTTAAGATCTTCCATAATCTCTTCCATTGATAGTGGTTTTGTAGATATAAAAAGCAGAGCCTGGATTTGTGCCATAGCTTTGTTTATTCCCCAAAGTGAACCTAAACTACCCCAAGTACTTATAAATTTATCTTTTGCTTCTTGATATTCCATATGCAAATATAATTAAATATTTAGAACTTTCAGTAATTATTGAAAGTTTATTTTAATAAAAAAAGAGAGTCAATTTAAAACTCTCTTTTTTTATAGTTTTATTTTATTAATCCAGCGCGTTTTAACAATGCTTCAGGTTTAGGTTCTTGACCTCTAAAACGTTTGTAAAGTGTCATTGGGTTGTCTGTTCCACCTTTAGATAGGACATGATCTTTAAATTTTGAAGCCACTTCTTTATTAAATATTCCTTTTTCTTTAAAATAATCAAACGCATCAGCATCTAATACTTCTGCCCATTTGTAGCTATAGTATCCTGAAGAATAGCCACCTTGAAAAATATGAGCAAAAGCAGTACTCATGCAGTTTTCTTTAACCTCTGGAAAGAGTCTAGTGTTTTTAAATGCTTCAGTTTCGTAAGATTTTACATCTTTAATAAATGATGGGTCTTTACCATGCCAATTCATGTCTAAAAGCCCAAAACTAATTTGTCTTAACGTTTGCATACCTTCATGGAAGCTTGCGCTTTCTTTTATTTTTTGTACTAATTCCATTGGAATAACTTCATTAGTTTGGTAATGCTTAGCAAATAACTCTAGCGCTTCTTTCTCGTAACACCAGTTTTCCAACACTTGACTTGGTAGTTCTACAAAATCCCAAAACACACTAGTTCCGGATAAACTAGGGTAGATTGTATTGGCTAACATACCATGTAAAGCATGACCAAACTCATGAAACAAAGTAGTTACTTCATTAAAGGTTAGTAGTGATGGTTTGCTTTTTGTAGGTTTTGTAAAGTTGCAAACGTTAGAGATGTGTGGTCTTTCATTAACTCCATCTTTTACATATTGAGGTTTAAAAGAAGTCATCCAAGCACCATTTCGTTTTCCTGCTCTAGGAAAAAAGTCTGCGTAAAAAATAGAAACAAGCTCATTGTCTTTATCTAAAACCTCATAAGTCATGACATCTTCATGATATTTATCTATAGTATCTATACTTTTAAACTGAAGTCCAAATAATTTGTTTGCCACTTGAAAAGCACCATCAATCACTTTTTCTAGTTGAAAGTATGGCTTTAATTGCTCGTCATCTAAATTGAATAATTTTTGCTTCAATTTTTCAGAGTAATAAGATGAGTCCCATTTTTCTAATTGGTCAATACCATCCATTTTTTTTGCAAATTCTTGAAGATTAGCAAACTCACGTTCTGCAGCTGGTTTTGCTTTATCTAACAATTCGTTTAAAAAAGTAATTACTTTTTCTGGTGTTTGTGCCATACGTTCTTCCAGAACAAAATGGGCATGTGTTTTATATCCTAATAATTGTGCACGTTGGTAACGTAGTTTTGCTATATCTAAAACATTATTTTGATTATCTAAAGCGTCATTTTTAAATCCTTTTGCACCAGAAGCTAACGCTAGTTTTTTACGCAACTCTCTATTGTCTGCATAAGTCATAAATGGTATATAACTTGGATAGTCCAAAGTAATTAACCAACCTTTTTTGTTTTTAGATTCGGCTAATTGCTTGGCAGCTTCAATTGCACCTTCAGGTAAACCAGATAGGTCTTTTTTATCTGTAATCAACATTTCAAATGCATTAGTTTCTGCCAAAAGGTTTTCGCCAAACTTTAATTTTAAACTAGCTAATTGTTTGTCAATACTACGTAACTGATGTTTTTTGTCTTGGTCTAAGTTTGCTCCATTTCTAGAAAAGCTTTTATATTTTTTATCCAGAAGTGTAGTTTGTTCTGTATTTAAATCTAGGCTGCTTTTGTTGTCAAAAACAGATTTAACACGCTTAAATAACCCTTCGTTTAAAGTAATATCATTTCCAAATTCTGTTAATAGAGGAGAGACTTCTTGAGCAATTTTTTGAATTTCGTCATTTGTTTCTGCAGAATTTAAATTAAAAAAGATACTAGTAACACGATCCAATTGTTGTCCAGAAAATTCTAAAGCTTCAATGGTATTTTTAAATGTTGGAGCATCAGTGTTTTTTACAATAGTACTAATTTCTTTTTTTGCCTCTTCTATTAATGTGATAATTGCAGGTTTAAAGTCTTTATTTTTAATAGTTTGAAATGGTGCAGAATTAAAATTTGTAAGAAAAGGATTTAAAAGTATGTTCATTGAAAGTGTTTTTGTAGATTTTGGTGTTAAAATTAGCGATTTAATTGCATAATAATTATTTAATTCACTATTTTTGCCTTGATTTTTTCCCGTGAGTTGGTTACTCACTTAAAAATTATTGATTAATAGCGATAAAAAGCCTCAGACATGTCTGAGGCTTTTTTTTTGTTTAATCGATATTGTTTTTTATCGTTAAATTTTATCGTTTTGTCTAAAAAAAATGAGATTTTTTAAGAAACAAGGAGGATTTGTTATAAAAGTAACGTTTTTGCAACTGTTTTTTTGATGTGAGTGTTAAACTCATATAATAGAACAATAATAGCGATGGAAGCCTCAAACTTAGTTTGGGGCTTTTTTCTTATAAATACGTTTTAACGAGTATTTTTACTTTTAATCGAAATCAATTTTTTTTTTGCATTCCAATTCTTCGAAGAGGTGTCTTTATTAGACATTTGTATAAGTTTTTTTGATGTGAGTATATCTCATATATAGAAAGATTAATAGCGATTAAATGCTCCAACACTGTTGGAGCATTTTTAATTTAATACTATTTTAAATCTTTAGAAGCTGCTTCAACCTTAAGTTTTAAATCTTCTTTGTAAGTAATAATTTTATCTAAGACGCTTTTATCTGATGCTCCAATAATCTAAGCTGCTAAAATACCAGCATTTTTTGCTCCATTTAATGCTACTGTTGCAACTGGTACGCCTCCTGGCATTTGTAAAATAGATAAAACAGAATCCCATCCATCAATAGAATTACTACTTTTTACAGGCACACCAATAACTGGTAAAGGACTTAAAGAAGCAACCATACCTGGTAAATGTGCAGCTCCACCAGCACCAGCAACAATAACTTTAATGTCTCGTTTGTGTGCGTTTTTACTAAAATCAAATAGTTTTTCTGGTGTACGATGTGCAGAAACAATATCGACTTCTACTTCAATATTAAATGTTTTTAAAATCTCAATAGCGTCTTGCATGACAGGCATGTCGCTAATACTTCCCATAATTACTGCTACTTTGCTCATATATTTTTTTTATTTAAAAACTAATATTGCAAAAGTACAATTTTTAACACTTTAAATAATTGCTGCTTATTGATAAATGTTTTTTAGTTAATACTTCTTAAGAATGCTTTTGCATTTCATGATATATAACCTGCGTTTCAAGACATTTATTTTTATAAGCCTTGATTTTGTTGGAGATTTGACTTGCTATTAATCAATAATTATAAAGCCCTTTGCAGGATTATGTGCTTAGGGTTTTATTAAAAAACAAAAAAAACTATGGGAAGTTCAATTGCAAAAGTTTATTCAAACACAGTCAAAAAAAATCAAAAAGTACTTTATGGAGTTTGGGAACCTGGATTTCCTGTTCAACTTGGTGATTACGGAATAATGAAAGGGAATATTTTTACTCAGTTAGGTAATATATCAGAATTTGAAGAGCTAAAACATTTTAAAATAAAAATAAGAAAAGATGATACAAAAGATGAAAAGTTTTTTACATCAAAAAAGGGTGTTGAGTTTGAGCTAAAACCAAAAGCTGAAAGTGCAATAAATGGTATAAATATAAATGCTTCAATTGAAGTTAAATTTTCTAAAGAAAATGCTGTTTTTTTTAATGGAGCTGAATGTGTTTTTGAATTGATTGAAAACAAATATCAACTTGGGCAAGAGCTTTTAAAAATTCATAAAAAGTCAAAAGATAAATGGAAAAAAGAGTTTGTTGTAGTTACTGATAGGGTTATAACAAAAAGGGCTTTAATATTAATCTCGACATCTTCTGACTTTTCTATAAAATTAGAAGCAGATGCTAATGTACCAGTAATTGATTTAGCAAAAGCTTCGCTGGGTTTAAAAATGATTAAACAAAAATCAACTGGTTATAAGGTTGTTACGGAAGAAGGAATAATACCTCTTATTGGACTTTCAAAAATCAAACGTCCTTTCTTATTCTTTGATAAAGAATTTAAGCCTATGGTTAAAGCTTATACTACAGAGATGGAAGATGCTATTATTGATTATAAAATTAAACCAGAATTGTATGATGAGAATTTACAATTTTTACAGTTTACAGATGATTTGGAGGAATAATTAAAAATAAGAATCATTAAACAATACTATGCTATTAGTCTAATCAACATAAAGCTCTTTACTTTTTGGTAAAGGGTTTTATAAAAACCATTTTAATTATGAAAAAATTAAAAATTTTTATTCCACTTTTTTTGTTTGTTGTAAATCCAGTTCTTTCTCAGGTCTTATCAGTAAATAAAACAAGTATTATCCAGAATAATAAGGTTAAAGGAAATTACTTACTTAAACTTAAAGAGCAATTTGTAAACCAAAATGAAATACAATCTTTAGGAATAATAAAAACCGATTTTAGTGCTGTTGTTTTAGAATTAGAGGCATTAAAAATTCTAACGAAAACCAAAATTGATATAATAAACGATAAAATTTCAGGTTTAGAAAAATCAAGTAATAATGTTCTTAATGGAGAACAAAAAAAGAGATTAAAGATTTTAAAAGAACAAAAAGTAAAATTTAATAAAAATTACAACACTATTAATAGCTTAATTTTTAAAGCAGAGAACATTGGTGTAAACTTCAATAAAGATGCATATTATAATAATCAAATAGAAATGTTTGATAATAAGATTAACTTAATAGATGAAAAACTGATTGAAACTATTGATTTTACTGAATCAATAGATCTTAAAGAAAAGCTTATGAGAGTAAGGAATGAGAAAGATGTTTTTGAAGTAGATTACGAAAAATACAAAAAAAACAAATTAAAAAAGAAGTCTTGGCTACCTTCTAATAATAAATTTTTCAGAACGTATTTTTTTAAAACACATTATAATAAAGAAAATGATAAAACTGAATTATTAAATTCATTATCGTTTTTTAAAAGTGATTCCATTAAAACTATTAACACAGAATTAGTTAATGATATTCTTTGGATTGGAAGAATATCTTTTAGTTCTACAGTTGTAATTGATAGTGAAGATAATGATGGAGATCAGAAAAAAGAAAAAGATGTTGAGAAACTAATTAATGGTGGTGGTAATTTCTATATAGATTACTCAGTTCCAATTTATACAAATTATTCAAAAAGTATTGTCAATTTTTATGCTTTTGCTAATGTGAAAATTGCGACAGATTTAAAAGGCTTTGATAATAATATTGAAAATACAACTGCAAATGGAAGTTTGGGCTTAAATTTTCTGGTCGACCTATCTTCCAATGAAAACAAATTTAATTTTTCTTTAGCAACAAGTTCAAATCTTCATTATGGTACAAACGATTTTTTTGAAAACTTAAATTTAGATAATCATTTGTTTTTTAATACAAATATCTTAGGCACTATTACCATTGAAAATAAGTACAGAATAGCATTAAGAACAAACTTAGCAAGTGAACCAAATATTAGAACAGAAAAAGTTGCGTTTGGAATACAATTAATTAATTAAGAAAACCACTTAATATTTTTATTAAATAATAAATTAATATATTTAAAATTAATCAATCATTAAACCAATTATTATGATAGAATTTAAAGAAATCACCAACTCAAAAAAACAGAATGCAGTTATTATTCAAGTTAATTCTGAAAGTTATAATCAAGCAAAGTATAAATTAGAATATAGTAAAATAACAAGTTTTAAAAATTATAGGATTTATTTTTGGATAGATAATGTGGAAGATTCTTTAAATGAGGAATATGTCCTTAATAAGTTTAAAGTATTTTTTGATGACGATAAATTAGGTTGTTCCTTACGCAATAGTGGTAAACCATTTGATATAGGCTACCCAAAAAATAGAGAAAAAATAAAGGGAGTAATATTTTCACCAAGAAAAGGTCAAGATGGAGGTGTTGTAGGTGTTGACTGTCCTTAAATGAAAAAACTATTCCTAATATTAATAACACAATTTGTTGTAGCTCAACAAATACCAATAGATTCTATTTCTTACGAATATTTCTATGGTAAAGAGCTACAACAAATTGTTGTTTTAAAACAAAAACAAGCTAACCAACCGTTTAATCTAAAAACAAGATTGAAAATAGCCGAATTGTATCAGGATATAAACTGCGAAGATTCGGCTTATGCTACATACTATAAGCTTTATGAATACGAAAAAAATAATAATAGAACTCTAAATAAAGAAGCCTATAAAGAGTTACTTTTTAATTTGCATACTGTAGAGTCTAGTAAACATAATTATGAAAGAGATAGACGTGTTTTTTTAAATGAATTAAAGCAACTCACTAAAGAAGATAATAGTGATAAATGGCAAGCAAAAATAGAAAACGAAATTTTTAAGGATTATTTTTCAGATAGTTTAAAAACTGAAGAGGCTAGAAATCAAATTGAGATTATTAAAGAAACAGATTATTATAAAAACAATGATGTTTTTAGATCAATAATATTATTAAATGAAGGTAATCTAAACACTTATATAGATAATTATCAAGAAGCAGAGAACAATTTATTATCAGGTTTAGAATTAGCAACTAAAAACAAAGATATTTTAAGACAAACTTATTGTTTAATAAACCTTGGAGCTAATGAAAACAAAAGAAAAAATTACAATAAAGCACTTTATTATTTTAACCAAATAGATAAAATTCCTAATAATAGATTTAAATTAAAAATAGAGCGAATTTTAGCATCCAATAGAGGTAATTCATATTACTATTTAAAGGATTCTGTAAATTTAAAATTCCAGGATAATTTATATGCCAAGCTTGATAGTGTAATCAACGATTTCCGTAAAAACAGCAACTTTTACGAAGTGGACATAGCATATCAAACAAAAGAAAAAGATAAAAAAATAGCAGAATTATCTTCTTTTAAAGAATCTTTTAATAAAAACAGAATAGTATATAGTATACTTTTATTTTTAGTGTTTTTGTTAGCCTTATACTCTTTTATAAGATGGAAAAAATCTGATAAAAAGAAACGTCTTTTAGATATAGAAAACGAGAAAACAAAAACAGAATTAGAAACTGTAAAATCTCTTGTTATAAACGATCATATAGTACTTAAAAATAAATCAAAAGTCTATTTGAATGAGTTGATTTATGTAAAGTCCGATGGACATTATTTAAATCTATTTACAACCGCTAAAAAAGAGTTTGTACGTGGTAAAATATCTGAAATAGAACAACAACTACCGCCTAATTTTATAAAGTGTCATCGTTCTTATATCGTCAATAGAAATTGTATAAAACAATACAGTAGTACTGAAGTTTTTATGACAAATGGAGATAATATACCATTATCACGTGGGTTTAAGTTTTAAATTATTCGCTTATTACTTTAATACTATTTTTAACTTCTTCAGCAATTTGTCTTGCTTTATTTAAATCTTCATTAACAATAGTAACATGTCCCATTTTTCTAAATGGTCGTGTTTCTTTTTTACCATATATATGTGGTGTAACACCATCCATTGCCATAATAGATTCTATGTTTTCATATTTAACAGATCCAGTATAACCTTCTGCACCAACTAAATTAACCATAATGCCTCCAACTTTGCTTTCTGTGTTCCCTAAAGGTAAACCTAAGATTGCTCTAATATGTTGCTCAAATTGAGAGGTGTAACTAGCTTCAATAGTTTGATGACCAGAATTGTGTGGTCTAGGAGCAACCTCATTAATTAAAATTTGGTCATCTTCCGTCTGGAATAATTCTACAGCTAATAAGCCAACATGGTCAAATGCTTCAGATGTTTTTAAAGCTACTTCTTGCGCTTTTTTTGCGACTTCTGGACTAATTCTAGCTGGACAAATTACATATTCTACTTGGTTAGCTTCTGGATGAAACTCCATTTCTACAACAGGATATGTTTTTATTTCGCCAGTTGTACTTCTAGCAACAATAACTGCTAATTCGTTTTTAAACGGAATAAGTTTTTCAGCAATACATTCGCCTTTAGGCAACCCTTTTAAATCTTCAATGGTTCTAACCATTTTTACACCATTACCATCGTAGCCAAATTTTGCAGCTTTCCAAACAAAAGGAAGTGCTAATCCACCATTGTCAATAGCATCTTCAATTTCGGACAAATAAGCAAATCTGCTAAATGGAGCAGTAGGTAAATTATGATCTAAATAAAATAATTTTTGAGTGGCTTTATTTTGTATTTGATGTAATGTTTTTGATGATGGGTAAACTTTTACGCCTTCTTTTTCTAATTGCTCTAAAGCCTCAATATTTACATTTTCAATTTCGATAGTTAAAACATCAACTTGCTTGCCAAAATTATAGACAGTATCATAGTCTAATAAATCACCAAGTATAAAATCATTGCAAGCCATTTTACAAGGTGCTTCATTACTATTATCTAAAACAGAAGTATAGATGTCAAATTTTCTGGTGTTATAAAGCAACATTTTGCCTAATTGTCCACCACCTAATATTCCTAATTTAAATGTTGAAGAAAAATAATTCATTAGTCATAAAACTTGTTAGCAACAAAAATACATTTTAAAACCAAAAGAGCCTCTAAAAATCGAATTCAAATATCTGAAAAGCAGTCACAAATGCGTATATTTGCGCTTTAATTTTAGCAAATGCAAACAATTACGCTTCACGACAAACAATTTAAGCCATTTATTTCTGAAAAAGAAATTGATGATGCAGTGACAAAAATGGCTAATCAAGTTGCTAAAGATTTAGGAGACGAAGTACCAGTTTTTATTGGTGTATTAAATGGATCGTTTATGGTTGTAAGTGATTTTGTAAAAAAATATCCTAAGCCTTGCGAAGTTACTTTTATTAAACTAGCCTCTTATGAAGGTGTAAAGTCTACAGAAGATATCCAACGCTTAATAGGTTTAACACAAGATTTAAGTGGTCGAACAGTTGTTATACTTGAAGATATTATTGATACAGGAAATACATTAAAAGAAATACATCGCATTTTTAAAAATGAAAATGTAAAACAGCTGCTAATTGCAACCTTGTTTTACAAACCCGAAGCTTATAAAAAAGATTTTAAATTACATTATGTTGGTATTGAAATCCCAAATAAATTTATCGTTGGATATGGATTAGACTATGATGGATTAGGACGCGATTTACCAGCAGTATACCAATTAAAAACAACACAACACATGACTAATTTAGTGCTATTTGGACCTCCAGGTGCAGGAAAAGGAACACAAGCTAATTTTTTAAAAGAAAAGTATAATTTAGTACACATCTCTACAGGAGACGTTTTTAGATATAATATTAAAAACGAAACTGCTTTAGGCACACTTGCAAAATCTTATATGGATAAAGGACATTTAGTACCTGATCAAGTGACAATAGATATGTTGGAAGCTGAAGTGGATAGAAACGCTGGAGCCAATGGATTTATTTTTGATGGTTTTCCAAGAAACGAAGTGCAAGCTGAAGCTCTAGACAAAATAATGGATGCTAGAGACTCTGAAGTAAGTGCAATGGTTGCTTTAGAAGTAGAAGATGAAGTATTAGTAAAACGCTTATTAGAACGCGGAAAAACTAGCGGAAGAAAAGATGATTCTGATGAGTCTATTATAAGAAACAGAATTAAAGTATATTATACTGAAACTGCAATCTTAAAAGATTATTTTGCTGCACAAAACAAATACTTTGGAGTAGACGGAATAGGTAGTATCGAAGATATTACTATGCGTTTAAATGCAGTAATAGATAAATTATAAAAGTAACTGAGTTAGGCGCAAGAGTAAGCCAACTTTTAACTTTTAACTCATAACTTTTAACTTACAATAATGACTGAAGGAAATTTTGTAGACTACGTAAAAATGCATGTGTCTTCCGGAAACGGAGGGAAAGGATCTGTGCATTTACATCGCGAAAAATTTATTACAAAAGGAGGACCAGATGGAGGAGATGGTGGACGTGGAGGACACGTTATTTTAAGAGGTAACCCTAACCTTTGGACATTATTACACCTAAAGTTTAAACGTCACGTTAAAGCTGGACATGGTGGACATGGTAGTAAAAGTAGAAGTTCTGGTCATGATGGAGAAGATATGTACATGGATGTTCCATTAGGTACAGTAGTTAGAGACACAGAAACTAATGAGATTATTTTTGAAATTACTGAAGAAGGAGAAGAGCGTATTGTTGCAGAAGGAGGAAAAGGTGGTTTAGGAAATTGGCATTTTAAAAGTCCAACAAATCAAACACCTCGTTACGCACAACCAGGAATGCCTCTTGAAGAAAACTTTATAACCTTAGAGCTTAAAGTTTTGGCAGATGTAGGTTTGGTTGGTTTTCCAAATGCAGGGAAATCTACACTTTTATCTGTGGTAACGTCTGCAAAACCTAAAATTGCTGATTACGAGTTTACAACACTAAAGCCAAATTTAGGGATTGTTAAATATCGTGATTATCAAACCTTTGTAATGGCAGATATACCTGGAATTATTGAAGGTGCGGCAGAAGGTAAAGGACTTGGATATTATTTTTTACGTCATATAGAGCGTAATTCTATTTTACTTTTTATGATACCTGCAGATGCGCCAGATATTAACAAACAATACGAAATTTTGTTAGACGAGTTACGTCGTTACAATCCTGAAATGTTAGATAAAGATAGGATTATTGCTATCTCAAAATCTGATATGTTGGATGACGAACTTAAAGCAGAAATGAAAGCAGAGTTAGACGATCAGTTACCAATTCCTTATTTATTTATATCAAGTGTTGCACAACAAGGCTTAACCGAGTTGAAAGATGCGCTTTGGAAAATGCTTAATTAATTTTTAAGCGTTTCCAATTTTTGTTATCAATATTAAAATCTATTATTTATCCAATCAGACATTGTTTTTAAAGCAGTAGTAGAGAAAGTTTCTTTAATTGTTGAATACTCACTTATACTTCCAGTTTTTGCGGTCTGAAACAAATGGTTTAGGTCTTTTAATTCTTTAATTGTGACATCTTTATTTTTTGCAGTATTAAGATGTTTTTTAATTTCTGGTAAATTTATTTCAGGTAAAATCTGTACATCCTTAGTACCGTTAAGTACTAAAACTGGACACTTTGTTTTTTCTAAATATGGTTTTGGGTCAGATTTAATAAAAGCTTGCATCCATGGATTTGTTAATTGGCTAACTAATTGGTTAATCATATAGTCATTTACATACATAGCAAATGGACTTTTTTCTTCTTCAAGTTTAGTTTTAAAAGCCTTTAGTTTAGTTTCAATAACTTCTTTTTGTTTTTCTGTGTTGTTTTCAGAATATAAAGCATTGTAAGCAACAGTTGTTAATTGGTAGTTAAAATCAATACCTTCTTGTGTAACACCTTGAAGTTTTGCTATCTTTTTACTTTGAGATTGTAATACTTCTTGTCCTTTAACTCCAGGACCAGCAAGCATAATAATAAATGCAACATCATTATTTGTAGATGCTACAATTGGTGCAATTAATCCACCTTCGCTATGACCAATCAACCCTATTTTTGAGGTGTTAATATCTGTTCTAGTTTTTAAAAAGTCAATTCCAGCTTCTACATCACTAGCCAAATCATAAGTTGTTGCTTGACTAAAATCACCTTCAGATTTTGCTGTACCACGTTCGTCAAAGCGTAAAACTGCAATACCATTATTGGTTAAATGATCTGCAATTACCCAAAATGGTTTGTGTCCTAAAATGTCGCAATCTCTATCATGTGCTCCAGAGCCATTAATTAATATTGCTACAGCAGGATTTTTAACGTCTTTTGGAATAGTCAATGTACCAGATAATGTAATACTATCTGCTTTAAAATTTTGATAGGTAACCTCTTTAATACTATAATTAAAAGGTGCTTTAGGAGTTTGTTGTTTTGTTGTTTGAGCTTTAATACTTGACATTAATAGCAAAATAACTATTGATGTAATAATTTTATAGAATCTCATAATTAGCTTGTTTTAAGTTTTCTGTTTTCAATTTTATCAAAACATTTTTAATAGTATCATAATCGTCTGTACCAACATAAAATAGTTTATTCTTTGATTTTATATAGATTGCATTTCCTGTTTTGACATTATAAAGCGTTCCTTTTGAGGTAAGACGTATGCCTATACCAACATACCAAGGGACTTGTACCTCTTTAATACTATTAATGTCAATGTCTTCTATTTTAATAGATTGTTTTATTAATCCTAATCCAAATACAGCTTTTATTTGTTTGTTATCTATTGTTATAGTTAATCTATGAAAAATAATTAATGCAATAGTTGTTGTTAATAATGTTATAAATATTGGTATGTTAAAGACGTTTTTAAAAATTGCTAAACATGAAATAACAGTAATAATTATTGTCATTAAAATAATTATAAAAAAACCATATTGTATGTTTTTGTAATGTATCATTTACTGATAGTTTATTTTAATTTTTTAAATTCTAAATAAGAATAAATTATAGGTACAAGTGCCATAATTGTTGTAGTTAAAATAAACACTGTAGCATTAGTTTGCTTACTTAAAATCAGACTTAAACAAACAATTAGTAAGCCTCCTACAAACCATATTTTACCGCCTAACTCATGTGTTTTTTTCCAAACTGTTTCGTTTTCTAGTGTCCATGGAGTCCTGATGCCTATAAAGTAATTAGGTTTAAAAGTTTTCATAAAATTACCTAGAATGGTAAATAATAATCCAATTAATAAAAATATAATGTTTGGATTGGTTACAGTTTGAGATTTTGAACTGTATAATATAAATAAGGATAAAGCAGACATAAAAAGTGTTAGTAGCAATTTAATATTAGAATACTTTTTACCCTTATTATCAATCTTTTTTTTGGGGTCTATTTTTGGAGCTAGTGTTAATATAACATATACCAATAATGGTAAAAGAATAGGAATTAAAATAAGCATAGACTTACTACTGTAACCATCAATTTCTCCACTAGCATTCCAATGTGTAGGAACCGTTTCTGGTAATCCATTCCATATATAGGCTAGATATATAAAAGGTAGAAGAATAATAATCCAAAGAGGGAATTCTTTTTTAAAATTCATAATTTTATTTTTTTAAAGTGATAATCCATTTTAAAACATCTTCTAAAATGGTAGTGTTTATTTGATACTCTACAAACTGTCCTTTTTTTTCACTTGTTACTAAATCTGCACGTTTTAAAATATCTAAATGATGAGATATACTTGGTTTGCTAATATTAAAAGCATCAGCAATTTGTCCTGCAGTTAAGTTTTCGTCTTTTAAAAGTTCTAAAATCTGACGTCTTGTATCGTCGTTTAATGCTTTAAATAATAAATTCACTAATTAGGTATTTAGACAAATATCTAAATATTATTTGAATTAACAAAAAAAAGCTTCCAATTTGGAAGCTTTTGTAATTTAATATTTTAGTTTAAGTTATTCAACCTCAATACGTACACCTTCACTATGACTACTAAATTCTGGTGCATACATACTTTGTATAGTTGTAATACCATTACTCATATTACCAGCATTATTGACGCGTAAATCGTATTCAAACACATAAATACCTTTTGGTAAATAGTCAAAAAAGAAGTTTGTTGAGGCATCTTTTGTCGCTTCATAATAACCCAATCCATCTTGATATTTGTATTGACTTAGTACATTAATTGGCTCTAAACCTGCTGCACGCATATCTTTCATGTGTACAAATTCCATTGCACGATCACTACGTAATTCTATACGTACTCTAACTAAATCTCCAACGTTAAGTTTTGTGTCTTCTGTAATTTCAGAAATTACTTCGCCTTTATCTGTATTGGTTTTCAGGTATAATTGTTTCTTTAATTTTAAAGGTGTTTCAGCAGGAGTAATTTTATCTAAATCCTCAAAATATTGCCAGTATAAACTTCCCCAAGCTATACCATCACCTTTTTTGGTTAGTTTAACAGTTGCCATTTTTGGTGTAATCTCTGCACCAGACCAAGATGTTTTATAGTAACCAGTTCCAGCTTCTACTTTTACATCTTCTAAAGTAGTAGGTGTTATTTTTTCGCCACCTAAAACCACATCAACCATATCTGTAACACTTAACCAATCATTACCTTGTAAAAGTAAAGCATAAACAGCATCTGTAGTGGCTTTTGTTGTTTTCCATCGGTTAGTCTGCTTATTTTTAAGTAACCATATTTTAAGGTTATCAATAGTATCTACATTTTTGGCTTCACTTTGTATTCCAGTTCCAGCTTCAGCAAATGCTTCAATCATTAACGCTTGTGTTTCGATAGAGGCTTGATACCAATAATAAGAATTGGTGTTTTCTTTCCAATACATACCTAATTCTTCAGACGTAATACTGTTCTCTTTTAATGATTTTAAAATAGCATTAGACATTGTTTTGTCCTCGTTTCTATTCATAATTAAAGCCATCATCCCTTTTGCATATAAAGGACGTTGTAACCAGTAGTTTCTAATTTGTGACAAGTAATACTTGTGTATTTCTTGTTGTTTTTTAGATAACTTATGCTCAGGAAAAAAGCTTCTCATATATAAATAATGTAACTGAGTATAACTTAAATGATCTTTGGTGTAGTCTACATCATTGCTATACTTTGTTAAATCGTTATATTCTTTTTCAAATGCATTATCTAAATAGTTTAGTGCTTTTTTGACCATTTCAGTGATGTCTTGATCTTTATCACTAACCACATTTAATTTTTTAAGATGCCCAAAACCAGTAATAATGTGTTGTGTGATGTAACGGTTTACACGATAATCTCCAAACCAAGACCATCCACCATCAGGCATTTGGTTGTTGCGTAGTTTCTTTTTGGCACGATTTAACTCGTTTGTCATTTTATTTAAATCAAATAATAACGCGATACGTTTTTTCTGTTCTGTTTCTGACTGTGCATCACGTAACCAAGGTGTTTCCTGAATTAAAATAGATTTTAATTCTTGATTTTTCTCTAAGTTACTTAATAAAGCATCTGTGTTTTTCCATTGGCTAAACACCTCTTTAATCCTTGGGTTACTATTAACAATG
The DNA here is from genome assembly GCF_044594215.1 of Olleya sp. R77988. GTDB lineage: Bacteria > Bacteroidota > Bacteroidia > Flavobacteriales > Flavobacteriaceae > Olleya. Next base: position 1,765,687 of record NZ_CP138988.1, read on the forward strand.
TGGCTTGCTAATGCGTTAGCGTAAAAACGACTAAAGGTTTGCTCGTTACACTCGTAAGGATATTCCATTAAATACGGTAACGCTTGTACAGCATACCAAGCAGGATTGCTTGTCATCTCTAAGGTTAATTTGTGATGTTTTAGTGTTGAAGATGTTGAGGTCTTTAATTTATCCAATGTAAAGGTTCTGGTTTCGTTACTTTTAATCCACATTGGAAGCGTTTCTGTTACTAACATTCTGTTAGTTAAAACAGGTAAAGCATTTTGCTCTCCATCGCTAAATTTACCAGCTTTTGCTAATATTTTATATTGAATAGCTTGTACATTATCTGGAATAGATAATGTCCATGTGACTTGTGTATTACCTTTCGCTTTCGCGGAAAATGATTGCTGATTTACAGAATTAGACAAGTCTACATCCACAGATTTTCCAGTCAATGCATCAAACAATTGAAGCACAGCAGTACCTGTTAAATCCTTTTTACTAAGATTAGAAATCTTGGTGCTAATTTGTATTTGGTCACCTTGACGTAAAAAACGAGGTATATTTGGTAATACCATCAAGTCTTTTTGTGTTACAGTTTGTAACGTGCTTTTTGCATAATTACCTTGCTTATCATGTGCAAACAGATTAAGATTCCATCTGGTTAATGCTTCTGGTGTTGTAAAGTTAAAGGACACATTACCTTCTTTATCTGTTGCTAATTGCGGAAAGAAAAAGGCGGTTTCTTGTAAATTGGTTCTGGCTTTTACTTGCGAGAAGTCTTCTTTAGCACCATTTTTTGTCGTGATAACCACAACACCATTTGCACCTTTACTACCATATAAAGCTGAAGCCTCATCACCTTTTAATATTGACATTTCTAGTATGTCGTTTTCATTTATAGAATTTAAATTTTCATAAATCACACCATCAACTACATATAATGGAGCAGAAGAATTACTAATAGAGCCAACACCCCTAATTTTAACGAATGCATCAGAACCAGGTTTACCATTTCCTCCAATTACTAAACCAGAGGTTCTACCTTCAAGCATGTCATCTATTTCCATCGACGCATCTTCTGCTTCCATAGCGACAGGAGCAGACATCATTCTGGAAGACTTCATTTTTTTATTTGAACCATAAGCAGTTACTACAACTTCATCTAATGAGTTATCTGGACTTAATGAAATATTAATAACATTGTCATTCTCTACTGTTTTATTAATAGTCTTATATCCAACGTAATTAAATTGTATAACGTTACCTTTAGATGCTCTAATTAAATAGTTTCCATCAAAATCCGTACTTGTACCAATATCAGTGCCTATTAAGTATACAGTTGCACTTGGTAGTGGTAATCCATTTTCATCAGTAATTGTTCCTGTTATAAAACCTTTTTTTACTGTACCATCATAGGATGTTTTAATTCTGTTTACTTTTAAAGTATTTACATATTGTTTGTAAGCCCAACTATTATTATTCATGGAAAAGCCAAACCAATTAAATTGATCAAAGCTTTTTAAGTTATTAAAACTCTCATATTTGTACGGTCTGTTAACTCTAAAATAAGTGGTTCCAAAACTATTACCATTACCACGTCTATAAGAGGCGTAGTAACTACGTGGTGTAAAACTAGAGTAGTTCCAGTTGTGCGATTTAAATTGATCTAAAGACGCATCATACATGCTAGCTAGAAACTCTGACGCTATTTTTTCTCCTTTTGTTCCTTTAATTTTAAAGCTCCAAGTCTCATCTGTTCCTGGTTGTAACCTATCTCTAAACGTTAGGGTTTCAATCTCTAAATCTGTTTTAGGATAGGGTACATTTATAGTCATGCTTCCGCCTTTATAATTATTAAAAGCAGCTAAGCTATAGTGGATACCAAAACCACCTAAATCGTTTTTATCTATTGGAATTGATATAGTCTTTTTATTTTGGTTTAAATTAATGACGTAATTTTTTTCTATTTGATAATCACGCTCTACACTAACTGTAACTGATATATTTTTTGCAGCAGTTGCTAAGGTTAGTATTACATTATCTCCAACATCATAACTTGTTTTATCTGCAGTAACTGTAATTAATTGTTGATCTGCTAAAGTTTTGTCTTTATCAGAAAACAACATGGTTTTAGCTTTGTCCTTAACCTCTTGACCAAATTTATCTTTGGTTTCTAACTCAATAATATAAGCACCAGACAACCATTTTTTAGTGTTTTTTAAATCGATGGTTTTAGATTTATCTGTATCGAATGTTTTACTTAAAACTAAATCTCCTTTTGTCCAGTTTTCTGGCTTATCCTCATTGGTGTATGCGTCATGCGGAAAGTAGTCTTTAAAAGCATCCTCTGTAAATCCAGCATAATCTGGAGCTATCCAAGGACGATCTCTTAATACAGTATTTGGTGCTTGTAATTTGTATATTTTTAATGTTCCTTTTGCAGGTGCAAATTGACCGTTTAAGTTTTGTGTTGTAATGGTAATTTGATTGTCTTTTTTAGTTTTATCAATAGTTGAAGCAATACCGATTTTTGCAGTTAATGCATGATAACCTACTTTAACAATTGTTGAGGTGCTTCTAGTTTCTCCATTTATATCTGTAACATCTGCTGTAACCTCATAACTAAAAATTGGTAAGCCAGATTTATCTGTTTTTTCGTCTGGAATAGCTTTAAAAATAACGTCGTAGTTTCCATCTGCATCAGTTGTAGTTTCGCCATGTGTGATTTCTTGAGGGTCACTATTATAATAACTTGGTCTGTACCATCTGTACCAACTAGGATATTGAATATTTCTAACTACACGATACACAACTTTTGCATCAGTAATTTTAGATCCTGCAAAAGCTATAGCTTCTCCTTTAACAGTTACACTATCGTTAACCTTAATAGTTTCGGTAATTGGATTAAAGTTGGTTTCAAACTTAGGACGCTTATATTCTTCAACAGAAATAGAAGTATTACCATACACATTATTATTACTAACTCTAATACTAAAATTACCTGTTAATCCATCGTTTGGTAAAATAAATTCGCCAGAAACTGACCCAAATTCGTTAGTAGTTAAGTCTAGCTCACTAACTTTTTCGCCATTTGTATTATATAAAGTAACGTCTACTTTTTTGTTTGTAATAACATCTGTTTTATTGTCTTTGTTTTTTAAAGCTATTGCTTTAAAATAAACGGTTTGAGATGGTCTGTAAATACTACGATCTGTAAAAATAAAAGCTTTGTAATTCGTGTCATTATTATCACGATTACGGTAATAACTATTTAAGTAATAATTACCAAAATGAGCAATATCAGATTTTGATTTAATAGTTAAACTAATGTAATTACGTTTGTGATTATTACCTTTATTTAAGGTTAAAACCCCTTGACTACTTGTCGTGGTTGTTATGGTATTTATTACTTCGTTTCTATATAAATAATCGATATCAACTGTTACGTTTGCTAAAGGTTGACCATTATTACGATCAATAACTTGGTAAAACTCTTGATTTTGATCCTCAAAATTGACTATTGCAATATTAGTAACTTGTGTTAGTGTTGTTGCATAAAAGTTATCTTTTAAATCTGTTGATTGCCCAACAATTAAGTATAAACCATTATCTAATGTTGGCACTAAAACTTCTGTTGTGTGTTGCTGATAATCGTTTTCGTCTTTTAAAGAGGAGGTCCATGTTTTTTCAACCTTAAGTTTGTCTATAAACTCTTTTTTCTCGTCTTCTTTATAAATTTTTGAAAACTCGTCACGTTGTTTTTTACTTATTTTGTGTGCATCAAAAGTTAGTTGCTCCACATTTTTATAACCAATTAAAAAACGTGTGTGTGTATTGATTGGCACAAATTGTTCTGCAGTAATTGTTAAATTAGGTTGTTCTATTTGCGATAATAATACTTTGCATAAACCAGCACCTTTACTGTCTGGAAAATCAGTAATAACTTGTTTGCAAAGCGCATAAGCGTCTTTAATTTTAAACCTTACATCAGGATTGGTGTCTTTATTATAACCATGACCTTGCGTATTATATAAAGTAGCAATTTTAAAGTTATATAAACCTGAAACTTCATGTGTTTTATGTTTTTCGGCTTCTGTCTGTAAAGCCTTTAAATAAATGTCGTCTTTATTATCAAAAGTAGCATTGTAATAGACATAATCTAAACGTTCTGTATTAACTTCTGTTAAGGCATATGGATCTTTATCTTTTAAATGAAATTTGATTAAATCTTGGTATACTTTTAATGCTTGTAATTGTAATGACGTCGAATCTTTAGATGTAATATTTATGTTTGAAAATGCTTGTGAAGCATTTAAAAAATCAGCATTATCTATAGTAAATTTATAAGCAGGCTGAGTGATTCTATTTTCTGACGTTTTATAAAATTGAATAGCATTATGACTTAAAAAATCGAATAGCGTTGGTCTATATACTTTAGAGTCTCTTCCTTTTGTAATAATAGCATCAAACTGATTAATAGATGTTTGCTGGAGGATTAACCCATTGTTTAACGAGCTGTCAAAAAGAGTTTTAATTTCTGTAAAAAGTGTTTCTAAATCCCAAGTTCTAAAATCTATTGCATCTGCTTTTTCTTCGGTTTTAGTACGTCTATAAAATTTATATCTGTTTTGCTGGAAATATTGCCAATATAAAGTAGCTAACATGTTTTCTAGCACATTTTTAGTTGGAGCTTTATTTTTAGCGATTTCGGCTTTAAAATCGTTTACAATACTAAGTTGTGCATCTTCCTCTAACAATAAGGCAAACTTGCTTTTAAACAATAATACTTTTATGCGTTGTTCTTTATTATTTTCGGCTACAGCCTTATTTTCAATAGTTTTAACTACATCCAAAGCACTTTTTGGTAACCCATTGATTTCATGAGTTTCAACTGTATCCCAAAGCTTGGAATAGTCATTGTTTTGTGCTTGTGTTGTTGCAAAAAGTAAAATCATTAAAAAAGTTGATATGTGCTTCATTTTATTAATTTTTAAGCAATATACCTTAGTTTTATAGTCCACTAAAACATAAATGCGTAAAGTAAACGTTTCAATGAGTGAAGCGTTATGGATTTAAAGTTAAGTAATATTTATCCAAATAAATCAAAAACAATACCAATAGAATATTATTTTTGTAAACCATTAACTTACAGTATGAAATCATTTTTAGCAATCTTATTATTACCATTAGCAGTATTTGCACAAACATCTATTGAAAAAGGCGAAACCTATATTGCAAACAAACAATTTTTAAAAGCAGAAAAAGAATTGTTTGCATATGTAACTTATCATGAAGATAATTTACAAGCAATAGAGTTGCTTGGTGATGCGTATGGACATCAAAAAAAATGGGATAAAACAATTACTGAATATAGAAAACTAGTTAAAGCAAAACCTAATACTGCAAATTACCATTATAAATTAGGAGGTGCTTTAGGAATGAAAGCCTTGTCAGTAAGTAAAATATCGGCTTTAGGTATTATTGGAGAAGTTAAATCGTCGTTTTTAAAAGCTGCCGAGTTAGATCCAAACCATATAGAAACACGTTGGGCTTTAGTAGAATTATACATGCAATTACCAGGACTTATTGGTGGTAGTAAAAAGACATCATTAAAATATGCAAATCAGCTTGAAAACTTATCTAAAGTGGATGGTTATTTGGCAAAAGGTTATATTTATGAATATGATGATGATCCAGAATTAGCTGAAGAATACTACTTAAAAGCAATTAAAGTTGGAGGTTCATTAACCTGTTACGATAAATTAACTGCTCTTTACGAAAAAGAAGACCAACCAGATAAAGCGGTTGCTAATATAGAGTCGTCTCAAGTTAAACACCAACGCAACAGTTTGCATTATCAAATAGGAAAAGTGTGTGCAGACTATAATGTCCAATTGGAAAAAGGCGAACGTTGTTTGTTAGTTTATATAGAAAATTACACGTCAAAAGATGGTGTGCCTAAAGCTTGGGCAAATTATAGGTTAGCACAAATCTATAAGCACAAAAACGATACAAATAATGCGCTAAAGTATATAAAATTGGCAATAAACGAATTGCCAGATATTGATGTTTTTACCGATTTTAAGGAGGATATTTAGTCTATAAAAAAACTTCCTAGTTATCTCATCAATTACTATCTTTGATTACTCTACAAAACAAGGATAATGAATGTACATTTTATAGCAATTGGTGGATCTGCAATGCACAATTTAGCATTAGCATTACACAATAAAGGATACCAAGTCACAGGAAGTGATGACACCATTTTTGAGCCTTCCAAATCAAGGTTGGATGCTAAAGGATTATTACCTGAAACCTTTGGTTGGTTTCCAGAAAAAATCACTGATACTTTAGACGCTATTGTACTTGGTATGCATGCCAAAGCTGATAATCCTGAGTTATTAAAAGCACAAGAATTAGGCGTTAAAATTTATAGCTATCCTGAGTTTTTATACGAGCAATCTAAACACAAAACCAGAGTTGTTATTGGAGGAAGTCATGGTAAAACAACCATTACATCCATGATTTTACATGTGATGCATTATCATGATAGAGAAGTGGATTATATGGTTGGTGCACAATTGGAAGGGTTTGATGTTATGGTAAAACTAACAGAGAATAACGATTTTATTGTCTTGGAAGGAGACGAGTATTTAAGTAGTCCAATTGATAGACGACCAAAGTTTCATTTATACAAACCTAATATTGCATTGTTAAGCGGAATTGCTTGGGACCACATTAATGTGTTTCCAACATATGAAAACTATGTTGAGCAGTTTAGCATTTTTGTAGATAGTATTGTTAAAGGTGGAAGTATTAATTATAACGAAGAAGATCCAGAAGTAAAGCGAGTAGTGGAAGCGTCTGAAAACCCTATCAGAAAAATTGCATACCACACACCAGAATATACTGTTGAAGATGGCGAAACACTTTTAGAAACACCAGAAGGACCAATGCCAATTGAGGTCTTTGGGAAACATAACCTAAACAATTTAGCAGGAGCAAAATGGATTTGTCAACATATGGGAATTGACGAAGACGACTTTTATGAAGCTATTGCAACTTTTAAAGGAGCAAGTAAGCGTTTAGAGAAGATAGCCGAAAGCAAAACAAGTGTAGCTTATAAAGACTTTGCACATTCACCAAGTAAAGTAGAAGCGACAACCAATGCTGTAAAAGAGCAATACCACAATCGTACTTTGGTAGCTTGTTTAGAGTTGCATACATATAGTAGCTTAAATGCTGAGTTTTTAAAAGAATATAAAGGTGCTTTAGATGCAGCAGATGTTGCTGTAGTATTTTATAGTCCACATGCTGTAGAAATTAAAAAACTAGACAAAGTCACACAAGACCAAATAGCGACTGCTTTTGAACGTGACGACTTAATTATTTATACCAATCCAGACGATTTTAAAAACTATTTATTCGCTCAAGATTTTAATAATAAAGCCTTGTTACTAATGAGTAGTGGTAATTATGGAGGATTGGATTTTGATGAGGTAAAAGGGTTGATTGGTTAGGTTCGTTTAACGGTTTTGTGTATGGTTAGTTGCGTGGTTAAGCAACTAATTTAGCAAAAATGGAACGAACCAGAGGAAATTCCGAAGGAATTTCCACGTAGGCAAGTCACAAGCAATTAATTATACACGTTGTTGCCCACTGTTATTTTATTCGTTCAAAAGTCAGTTCTTCATTTCCACAAACTATTACAGTTCTTCCGTTAGTATTGTTCTCTCCAGAATTGACCATTTTTAAAATTTGATTATCATCTTTCAAGTCAAATCTCCATATTTGATTATCCGAATACAAAATGTCAGTTGATGATGGAATCATTTTCTCTTCATTTATGAATTCTATTATTTCAGATTGGATAAGTTTCTTTTCGTTTTTGTCAATCTCGTAAAATGACAATTGTAATCCCTTAATTTCTACAATTTTTTCAATATTATTTTCTTCAGCGGTTTTCTCTATTCCCCAATTCGTTCCAGTATTTTTCCATTTCCAATTTCCTTGAATTTTTTGAATGAGTTCATTTCTAATTACTGCTTTTAAAGAGTCCGATTTTTTTAAGGCAGTTTTGCCAAGTTCAGATTCAGGATTAGCTTGATAGGAAAAATATAAAGTTAGTCTAGCCTTTTCCAAGTCAGATTCTGAAAGATATTTATTAGACTTTTCGTAATAATCTAATTGCCTCTTTTCCTTTTTCAAATCTTGAGACCAAGAGTTAAATGAAAGACTTAAAAATATTAATAAAACGATTCTGTTCATAATTGTGGGCAACGTATAGATAAGGAGAGTTTTCAATTCTCTTTATCGAATGTTAAACGAAGTTAGTTGAAAATTTTGACAAAGTCAAGTTTTACTATTTAGTCCAAAAGTGACTCAATTTTTAACACGATAAGAATGAATAAAGTTTTCTTAAATTTTCTATCGCTCTAAATGCAAATTAAAAAAGTCAATTGTACGTGTCCAAGACAACTCAGCAGCTTCTTTATCATAACGTGGAGTGGTGTTATTATGGAAACCATGGTTTACATTTGGATAAATATAAGATTGATACGTAATATTATTTGCTTTTAATACTTTTTCAAAAGCAGGTAAACCTGCATTTACTCTGGTATCTAACTCGCCATATTGTAAAAGTAAAGGACATTTAATGTTTACCGCATCTTCATCAGACGGTTGTCTACCGTAATAAGGTACAGCAGCACCTAAATCAGGTAATTTAACAGCCATCATATTTGATATCCATCCACCAAAACAAAACCCGACAACACCAACTTGACCATTACAGTTTTCATGATTTTTTAAATGGTTGTAAGCAGCTATAAAGTCTTCTAACATTTTGTGTTTATCTCGCTTTTTTTGAAGCGTACGACCATCATCATCATTTCCAGGATAACCACCAAGAGGTGATAATGCATCAGGAGCAAGACTAATAAAATTAGCTTTTGCAGTACGTCTTCCAACATCTTCTATATACGGATTTAAACCCCTGTTTTCATGCACTACAATAACACCTGGTAATTTTGTTTTAAGGTCTTTAGGTTTAGATAACAATCCTTTAATTGTGCCTCCTCCTTTAGGAGAATCGTAAGTAATATAATCTGAATCTAAAGTAGGATCATCTGGTTTTACCAATAAGGTGTCCAAATAATTTGGAGACATAAAGCTAAGTAAAGAAGACACTGTAAGTCCACCTATTGCATATAAAGAAAGCTTCTCTGCAAATTGACGTCTATTTAATTTATTGTGTGCATAGTCGTCATACAAATCAAAAACCTCTTGATCAATATCTTCTTTTTTTAAATCTTTCATGGCTTACTTTTTTAAGTTGTCTTGTACTAGCTGTAATATACAAATTTTAAAAACAAAGCCTTGTTATTAATGAGTAGTGGTAATTATTGTGGATTAGATTTTGATGAGGTTAATGGGTTGATTGGGTAGTATGTCTGACTATATGTATTTTCACAAAAGTGATTATATAAAGGTATTATTGAAGTTAGTTAGCTGTTTTTTTTTCTTGATTCATATTCACCAAGCATATTACTTAGTTTTATTGTTTCTTCTTTGTTAGTCAAACCAGATTGATTAGCTACTATGATCATATCGGTAATATACTCGTATTCATTTCGATTTAAGATTTTGCTTCTTTGCAGGATTTTTTTTAATTTATTTTCTCTTTTGTATTCTAATTCTGCTTCATCAATTTTTTCCCAAAAATATTCAACTGTTTTTCCAGTCCCTTCTTGGAAATAAGTAAAAACATCTTTGATACAATATTTCAAAGAAGTTAAATTTCTGAATTGTGGTTCAGGATTTAAGCAATTTTCTTTCCAATTGGCATAGCAAGAAATAGTATGCTCTTGATGACTCTTTTCAAAATCGGGAGGGCATTCTACTTTAAAAGCCTTAATTGCTATGTCAATTGCAGCTGCTAATTTATTAGCTTCTTCCTGATATGTGTTTTTCTTTTTCATAAACTGGTAATTAATTATAATGATATGAAAATGTTTTAGTGTTTTATATCAGACTTTAAACTAAGTTAGATAATATTTGATAAAGTTAAATGCAATTACTTATTCAACAACACCAACCCAATCCCAATTAAAGCAGGAACTGCTTGTACAAAAAATATTTTTTTAGACACTGTTAAAGCACCATAAATACCAGCAACTACAACACAACCTAAAAAGAATAAAGCAATATTGCTATACCATTCTGGATTGCTAATAAAGTAAGTCCAAATTAATCCAGCTGCTAAAAAACCATTGTATAATCCTTGGTTTGCAGCCATCCCTTTTGTAGGTTTAAAGATCTCTTTGGGTAAACTTTTAAAGGTTTTACGACCAATGGTTTCCCAAGCAAACATTTCAAAATACAAAAAGTAAAGGTGTAATGCAGCTACAATTGCGATGATTATTTTTAGTAGTATATCCATAGTTGTTGTTTTAAAAAATGTTGTCCAAAAACGCTTTAATGCTTTCCTGATTTGCTCTTAATAGCTCATTTCTAGCATTCTCTATATCCTTAGGTTTTTTGTCTTGAGAGAGTTTAAATTTGCCTTCCCAAGTATCAATAGTAATCTCAAACATTTTGATGTAGCTAAGATTAGCATCTAATCTTGGATTGTCAGGCTCTAAAACATACTTGTGGTCTGGAGCTTCCAAAAACTCTGTCATAGTAATTAGACTTTGTTTTAAAGCTTCATCGCTTTCAATTTTAATAACCGTTCCAGTTAGGTGTACTTTTACATAGTTCCAGGTTGGTAATTGTGTTGTGGTATAAATGCTTGGCGATATATAACATTGTGGACCAGAAAAGATAATAGTAATATCCTTATTATCTTTTAGTAACTTGGCTTGAGGATTGTAAATATCGATATGTCCAACAAGTTTACCATCAGACTCGCGATATATTAAAGGTAAGTGTGTCACTAATGGTACATTATCTTTAACAGATATTATAGTTGCTAAAGGATAGGTTTTTATAACTTCAATTAAGTGAAGTTTATCATTGTCTTGATGATGTTTTGGTGGATAGTTCATAATATATCAAACTCCAAATTGCCTAAAATGGTGATCTAAATGTTTGTATTGCATTTTTCCCCATTGTTCTGGCGTAAAAACACCAAAACCAGGATGTGGTGCAAAATCTGTTTTGTCTTTTAATGTGTAAGATTCTTCAATTAAGGCCTTAAGTTTTGCTTTTTCGGTCTTAAAAACTTTACTCTCTTTAGGTTTTAAAAATTTTGCTGTAGGCAAGTTTTTCTTCCAAGCTTTATCATTGTACAATGATTTTTTAAAAAATAATTTTGCTAAAAAATTAGGCTTTAAATTATAATTATCATGTTCTAACATAATATTTAAAGGACCTTGACAATGCCATAACATTTGTCCAATAGTTAGTTTTCCCCAATTAGGTTGCGTGTTTTTATCAAGCTTTTCTATTCGGTTTAAAATGTTATTAATATCTTCTGCTACAAATACGGATTTCATATCTAATCATTAAAAAATTGCACTTGAAATTTACAATATTTATATTTACTAAATGCACGACAAACCATCTTCATTTTCCATAAAAAACTGGTCTCAAGACGATCAACCCAGAGAAAAGCTATTATACAAAGGGAAATCTGCCTTAAGCGATGCAGAATTAGTCGCTATTTTAATTGGATCTGGAAACAGAGAAGAAAGTGCTGTAGCTTTATGTAAGCGAATATTAGCAAGTGTTGATAATAATTTAACAGATCTAGGAAAACTAAGCATCAAGCAACTTACAGAATTTAAAGGTATTGGTGAAGCTAAAGCCATAAGCATCATTGCAGCTTTAGAACTAGGACGACGACGTAGAGGAGAGGAAGCACTAGAAAAAAAGAAAATTGCGTCTAGTAAATCTGTTTTCGAGCTCATGCAACCTATAATTGGAGAGTTACCACACGAAGAGTTTTGGATTATTTATTTAAATAATTCAAACAAAGTCATCCATAAAAACCTATTAAGTAAAGGAGGTATTACAGGTACTTTAGTAGATACGCGTTTAGTTTTAAAAACAGCTTTAGAGGTTGGAGCAGTAGGACTAATTTTAGCACACAACCATCCATCTGGAACATTAAAACCTAGTCAAGCAGATAAAGAGGTGACTTCTAAATTAAAGATAGCAGCACAAAGTTTAGATATAAAAGTTTTAGATCATTTGATAGTTACAGAGCAAAGTTATTTTAGCTTTGCAGACCAATCTTTATTATAAAATGTTACTAGTTTACACTCATAAAATAACACCAAGAGTCAAATTTGTTTTTAAACAAATTTGCACTAGAATTTTGGGTATTCCAGTTAGTTTTACAACCGTTATTGAAGAGTTTATAGCACATGACAGTTTAAAAATGTCCTATACAAGGCAACCACTAAGTAGCGAGATTTTTGTGCGTAGTAACGAGTTGTTATTTGAACAAGGCTTGTCAGATTTAGATATTACAGTATTACCTTGGGAAGACACAAAATGTTTTTTTATTACAGGTGAAAAAAGCGCATTACCTTTTGATATTTTTGCAGCTACTTTTTTCTTGATTAGCCGATATGAAGAGTATCTTCCACATGTAAAAGATGAGTATGGACGTTTTACAGCAGAAGAAAGTTTAGCCTTTAAAAACGGATTTTTAGATCAACCTGTTGTAGATGTTTGGGCTTATAAATTTAAGACTGTTTTACAAGGAAAATATCCAGAATTTAAATTCCCAGAGCAACATTATAATGTAAAGCCTATTATTGATATTCCTATTGCTTACGAGTTTAAACTAAAAGGAGTCATGCGTACTTTAGGAGGAACAATTAAAGATTTTTTTACCTTAAAATTTAGACGTTTATACCAAAGGTACTCTGTGTTAACAGGTTTTAAACGTGATCCTTTTGATAATTATAAGTACATAATAAATAAGCAAAAATCTTCAAAATTTAAATTTATATTTTTCTTTTCGATTGGCGATTTTTCGACTTATGATAAAAATATAAACCCACAGAAACAACAATTTGTGTCGCTAATAAAGCATATTGCAGACTATTGTCAAGTGGGTATAAAAACGTCCTTTTTTGCATTAACTAATTTAGAGTTGTTAAAAGAAGAAAAGCGAAGAATGGAAGGTATTATAAATACTTCCATAGTTGGGTCAAGACAATCTTACTCTAAAGTAAATTTACCAGAATCTTATCGTAATTTAGTCGAGTTAGAAATACCAGAAGACTATACAATGGGTTACGTTAATTATTTAGGATTTAGAGCTGGAACTTGTACACCTTTTTTGTTTTATGACTTAGATTTTGAAGTGCAAACACCACTTAAAATAGTACCTTTTCAAGCCTTAGATTTTACTTTTTTAAAATACCATTCGTTATTAGACAAAAAGCAAGCATTAACAAGATTAATAAAAAGTGTTAAAAATGTAAATGGGACATTTGTTCCGGTTTTTCATAATTACACTTTTAATAATAATCAACAATGGTTACACTTTAAAACCCTATTTAATATAATATTGGATGATAAAACAAAATAAAATAGAACACGTTTTTTTTGATTTAGATCATACCCTTTGGGATTTTGATAAAAACTCTGCGCTTACTTTTGATTTTATTTTTAATATGCATCAAGTTAAGATTAAGTTAGAAGATTTTTTAAAATTATACGAACCTATAAATCTTAAGTATTGGAAACTGTATCGAGAAGAAAAAGTAACCAAAACTGAACTACGTTATGGTAGATTAAAAGACACATTTAATGTGCTTAAATACCAAGTTAATGACAATTTAATCCATCAATTATCCGAAGATTATATAGATAATTTAACCAATCAGAATCATTTGTTTGATGGGACTTTTGATTTGTTAGAATATTTAAAACCAAATTATAAATTGCATATTATTACTAATGGTTTTGAAGAGGCTCAACATAACAAAATGAAAAAGTCTAATTTGTTGCATTATTTTGAAACAGTAACAAACTCTGAAATGGTAGGAGTAAAAAAACCAGACCCTAAAATTTTTAACTTTGCTCTAGACTTAGCTAAAGCAAATACTAATAATAGTATTATGATTGGTGATAATTACGAAGCAGATATACAAGGTGCTTTAAATATTGGTTTAGATGCTATTTGTTTTAATTACCATAAAGTTGAAGTTGGCTCAGAAATAAAAGTAGTAGATCACTTATTAGATCTAAAAAAATATTTATAAAAACAAAACACATGAAGCTGCAATATAAAATACTATCGATTTTAATTTTATTATTAAGTTTTTCAAACGGATTAAACGCTCAAGAAAAACTTAATGATTACAAGTATTTAGTTGTGACAGAGCAGTTTACTTGTCAGAAAGAAGCTAACTTATATAGACTTAACGGGTTATCTAAATTTTTATTACAAAAGCAAAATTTCAATGTACTTTTAGACTCAGAAGTATTACCAGACGAGCTTGTTAAAAACAATTGTTTGGCACTTTATGTGGACGTTATAGAAAATAACAACATGTTTACAACAAAATTAAATGTGGTGTTTAAAGATTGCAGAAATCAAGTTGTTTTTACATCTGATGAAGGAACTTCTAAAGAAAAAAAGTTTGAAGTATCATTTAATAAAGCACTAAGAAATGCTTTTAAAACCTTTGAAAATTTTAAGTATAATTATCAAGAAAAGTCACCAGAAATTAGTGTAACAGTTAAAGAAGAACCAGAACCAATTGTTGTAAAGCAAATTAAAGAAAAGCCAGAACCAATAAAAACTGAAGTATCAGAAACTATACGTACTGAAAACACTGTTTTATATGCACAACCTACAGCAAATGGGTTTCAATTAGTAGATCAAACACCAAAGGTGGTTTATAAAATAAAGACTACAAATCTTAAAAATGTATTTTTAGTAGAGGGTCAAGAAGCAATAATCTATAAATTAGATGCTAATTGGATATTAGAATTTTATAAAGAGGGTAAACTTCAAAAAGAAATATTAAACATTAAATTTTAATATCCATATTTTTCTTTCCAACGTAATCTTAAAAACTCTCGTTGACTATTTTCTCTTGCATTATTACCAGGATCATATAACTTAGTATTGCTTATGTTTTTTGGTAAAAACTCTTGTTCAGCAAAATTATTATCATAATTATGGCTGTACTTATAATTTTCTCCATAACCAATCTCTTTCATTAATTTAGTTGGCGCATTTCTAATACTTAAAGGCACACTTAAATCTCCAGTTTGTTTAACTAATTGTTGCGCATGGTTAATAGCCATATAAGCAGCATTGCTTTTTGGCGAACATGCTAAATAGGTTGCACATTGACTTAAAATAATTCTAGACTCTGGATAACCAATAGTTGTTACAGCCTGAAACGTAGTGTTAGCAAGGACTAATGCAGTTGGGTTTGCATTACCAATATCTTCGCTAGCCAAAATTAATAATCGTCTAGCAATAAACTTTACATCCTCACCACCTTCAACCATACGTGCTAAATAATAGACAGCAGCATTTGGGTCGCTACCTCTAATAGATTTTATAAAAGCCGATACTATATCATAATGCTGCTCTCCAGTTTTATCATAACGTACAGTATTATTTTGCACTTTATCCAAAACTAATTTATCAGTTATAGTTATGGTTTCTTTTTCTTCGCTATTTATAATTAGCTCAAAGATGTTTAATAGTTTTCTAGCGTCACCACCAGATAAGCGCAATAAAGCATCAGTTTCTTTTAGTTTTATTTTCTTTTTAGATAAATACTCGTCTTTTTTAATTGCACGCTTTAAAAGGGCTTCTAAATCTGTTTTTTCAAAAGCATTTAAAATATAAACCTGACAGCGTGACAATAATGCAGAGATGACTTCAAAACTAGGGTTTTCTGTAGTTGCACCAATTAAAGTGACCCAACCTTTCTCCACAGCTTGTAATAAACTATCTTGTTGAGACTTACTAAATCTATGAATTTCGTCAATAAACAAAATGGGGTTTTTAGTAGTAAATAAACCACCACTATTTTTTGCTTTTTCAATCACCTCACGCACATCCTTAACACCAGAACTAATTGCACTTAAAGTATAAAAAGGACGTTTTGAAGTTGAAGCAATAATATTAGCCAAAGTCGTTTTTCCAATTCCAGGTGGTCCCCAAAGTATCATACTAGGGATTAAACCTTGTTGGATATGCTTGGTTAACGTCCCGTTTTTTCCCACTAAATGCGCTTGACTAATATAATCGTCAAGGGTTTTTGGTCTTAATCTTTCGGCTAAAGGCGTGTTCATATTGTAAAATTAATTTAATTCCTGTGAAAACAGGAATCTTATTAAAGCTAATTATTAACTATTCTAGTTATGACAATATTTCACATTTATTTATTTGGTTAACTATTTGCTATATTTATTTCAAATGAAACAACAAGAACCTTTTAAATTCACTTTAGCAGTTATTGCATATCCAATAGCATTTGTAATGTTATTATGGTTAATCTTTGCTATAGAAATTAGATTTGGATTTAGCTTAAATAAGTTTGGTGTTTACCCTAAAAAAGTGTCTGGTTTAATAGGTGTGATTTGTAGTCCATTTATCCATTCCGGAATTTCGCATTTATGGCATAATACCATACCATTGTTTGTTTTAAGTACAGCACTATTTTATTTTTATAGACCAATAGCCTTTAAGGTTTTGATTTATGGTGTATTACTTTCTGGTTTTTTAACCTGGTGTTTTGGACGTCCATCCTATCATATTGGAGCAAGTGGATTAATATACGTTTTAGCTAGTTTTATCTTTTTTAAAGGCGTTTTTGCAAAACATTATAGGTTAATAGCCTTATCATTATTAGTCGCTTTTTTATATGGAAGTATGATCTGGAATACTTTACCATTAACAGAAGGTGTTTCTTGGGAAGGTCATTTAAGTGGATTAATTGTAGGATTAGTTTTTGCTTTAGTATTTAGAAAACAAATAGCAAAACCAAAAAGATACGTTTGGGAAGATCCAAATTATAACGAGGAAGAGGATGAGTTTTTACAACATTTTGATGACAACGGAAACTTTATAGAAAGAGTAGAAGAGGAGGTCATTGAAGATGTGCTTCCAGAAGAAAGCAATCCTTTAACCATCAACTACAATTTTAAAGAAAACAAAGACTTATAGACGTTGCCTAACCGCTTCATATAAAAAAGCACCACAAGCAACACTAACATTTAAAGATTCTATCTCACCTAATAAAGGAAGTTTAGCTTTCTCGTTAGCTAGTTTTAAAACCGAAGGATTAATACCACGACCTTCAGATCCCATAATAATTGCACAAGGTTCTTTAAATGAAACATCAAAAATGGTATTATCTGTTTTTTCTGTAGCAGCTATAACTTTAATATCTGATGCTTGTAAAAAGAAAACAGCATCTTTAATATGATCTACTCTGCAAATAGGTACTTTAAAAACAGCACCAGCACTAGTCTTAATAGTATCTCCATTTACTGGAGCAGCGCCTTTACTTTGGATGATGATTCCATCAACTCCAGTACATTCTGCAGTACGTATAATTGCACCAAAATTACGTACATCGCTTAGTTGGTCTAATAATAAAAATAAAGGTGTCTTTGTTTTTTCAGAAACCATCTCAAACAACTCTTCAATCTCATAAAACTTAATTGGCGAAATCTGTGCAACTGCGCCTTGATGATTGTTCTTAGTTAATCTATTTAACTTCTCAACAGGTACATAAGAGGAATTGACTCTTTTAGTTCGTAAAACAGCTTCCAATTCTTGAAACAACTCTCCTTTTAAGCCTTTTTGTAAAAAGACTTTATCTATATGCTCTCCAGCATTTAATGCTTCAATGATTGCTCTTAAACCAAATATTTGAGTGGTGTTTTCCATCTTACAAAGGTATAAAAAAAGAGCCTGCAAATAGCAGGCTCTTTTTAAACTTATTATGTTAAAAAAAAATGTTATTTGATAACCACTTTTTTATTGATTACTGAATTTCCTTGTTGGATATTTAAAAAGTATACACCCTTAGAATAGTTAGATAAATTTAATGAACCTTCAATTGTTGGGCTATTGTTTTTAAATGGTTCTTTAGTATAAATTACACGACCTTGTATATCAATTAAAGATATATTTACCTTATCATTTGAAATAGAATTAAATGAATAATTTAAAGTTTCTTTAGCTGGATTTGGCCAAACTGATAAGTTTGTAGGATTATTAAATTCATCTACACTTAAAGAGGTAGCTAAGCTAGCTCCAGTTACAATTAATGAATAGTTTTGTAATCCATTTACTAATGATCCTTTATGCGTAATAGTTATTGTATATGTTCCAGCAGGTGCACTATCAACATTAATACGTTCAAGATTATCTACTAGGTTATCCCCTTTGATAGCTAAACCAGCAACATTACTTAATTGTAATTTCCAAGGGAAATATGTCGTGTTAGAGGCGTCCGTAATTCTTATATCTAAATCGTTTACTAATGCAGGAGTACTGCTATTTACTTGTCCATCTTGTGCTGCTCCTGCTGGATCAGTCCAGCAAAGTGTAGCAATTAAAGGTTCACCAGCTCCTATAGTAACTTGTGATGTAAATGTTTGATTATTATTTAATGTAGATTCAAATATTACAGCATCTCCATTACTAGCGTCTTCAATAGTCTCTGCTGATACTTTAGCATTTAATAAACCCCACCCAAAAATTGGATCAGGACCTGGACTAGATCCATTATCGTCTGCAGTATGGCATACCAAACCTTTTAGTGTTGCGGATTTCATGTAATTACTGTTTATCTGGTTGTAATACTGTTGTAATAATAATAAAGTTCCAGAAGTGTTAGGAGCAGACATTGATGTTCCGCTTAGAGTTCCGTAAGCAGCAATACTAGAATCTAATGTTGAGTAAACATTGGTTCCATCTGCAGTAATATCTGGTTTTACCCTACCATCATCAGAAGGTCCTTGACTACTACTTGTGTTAATAAAAAGATTTAACATTTGTCCACTTCCATTAGGGTTGATTAATGGGTTGTTAGCATTTGCAACTACTAAATTATTTTTACTGTTTTTATTTGTAGTTAATTTATCATAATTATTAGCTAAACCACCATTGTAAGTGTCAGAACCACTATTCCCTGCAGATGCTACCATTAGATAATAAGGCGAATTAAACGCTACATTATCCCAAGTTGCTGCATCTGTACTATAACATCCCATCATCCAAGTAGGAGCATTTTGTGTACCACCTATCGAAACTGGAATACCATATGAATGATTAGAAAGTAATAACCCATTATTTGTAGCTTCATCTAATGCTTCAAGATCATCAAAATCCCAATCAAAAGAAGTTAATGTAGCTTGTGGAGCCATACCTTTAGCATTTGCTTGTACACCTTTTGCTACTATAGTACCTGTAACATGTGTTGCATGAAAGTTTTCTGAATTAGAAGAAGAAAAATCTGGAGTAGCTACCCTTGTAGCAGGTATTGTTGCATTATCAGTAAACTCTTGATGAGTTGATAAAGCAGAACCTTCATCCCATACACCAATATGCATATTTTGACCTTCTATATTTAATCCAAGTCCACCACCATTGTGTAAAAAATTAGTTCTAGTAGCTATTGCTTCATCTGCATTATCAGTAGATAAATATACTGGCTTACCATTTAGTATATATTTAATTTCAAATAATACGCCTTTATCATTTCTATACTCTCGTTTTATGTTGTTTTTTAAAACGTACTCTTCAATCTCTTTGTTAGTTTTTTTGTTTTTCTCCTCTAGTTGCTTTTTTAGTAACTTGATTTCTGATTGATTGTACTCGCTAATTATTGCTTTTTTTTCTTCTTCTGTTTGAGCAATTATATTATTAATACTTAATAACGTAAGTGTCAATAGTAAAAATTTCTTCATAATATTTCTTTTTTAACAAATATAAAATATTTAGTCTATGGTATTATTTTTTTAACAAAAAAAAACCTTTGAATTAATTCAAAGGTTCTTTTTGTTGTTTATTTAATATAAACTATAGCTTAGTTAAAGTAAACTCAGCAGTGATAGGATCACCACAAGAGTTACCTCCTTCATCATCTATATAAATTACTTGTATTACAGAATCATCTGCACCATCATAAGTTCCTGCAGTAGCTGCTGGACCTAATGTAGTAGATACACCTCCACAACCAACACCTGTTGGTTGCCCACTTACAACAACAACGTTATCACAAATAAGGCTAAAGTTAAAGTCAGCAGGTCCAAATACACCAAAAGCTGGGTAAACAGGAGCGCTAAAAACTCTATCTGTTGGTTCTGCACCTACAGATAATGTATAAACACCAGGTGTAAATGTTGGTGTGTCAAAAATACCGTTTGCTACATAAGAAAGTGCATAATCTCCAGTAAATGGAGCTGATATAGGACACAATTTTATTAAGTTTAAAGTAAATTGATTTGAATCAGAAACAGAAGAACTATTACTTGATAAATTAAAAATAACAGTTTTACCTTCGGTAGCTGCATTGTCAAAATCTGCTACAACACTAAATGAAGTAACTATTTCTCCATTATTTAAAGTTGTTGACGCTGTAGTAATATTGAAATCTACACCTTCAACAGCAGTTGATGCATCATCAACAGTTATTGTATAAGGTGTGTTAGTGTTAGCAATTGCTGTAGCAGAAACTACTACATCAAAAAGGTTGCTTGCACCATTTTCTACTAGTAAAGTACCACTATCACTAGGATAGAATAATGTGTTTGGTGCTCCTAAATCGGTTTCTATTAAATCTCTGTTACAAGAAGTAACAATAGCACTTACTACAAAAAGATATAATATTTTATTTAAGTATTTCATAATCAATTAATATATTATTTAGTTATTGTTTCAGTATAAGATCTTAAGATTCCTCCACCTTGTATTAAGTCCCAGTTAATTATCATAGTCTCTGAACAAGAGTCATAGTTACCAGTTGCTTGGATACTATATGCTGGTTGTGGCGCTCCAATCCATGTAGTTGTACAAAGATCTTGTAAAGCTATAGTTATTTCGCTAGTGGTAGTATCTATATTAGCTACTACTGGATTACTAGTTACAATAACTTCATCCCAATATCCAGGATTAGTTAACCATCCATAAGCAATACCTTCCATAAAGAAAGTTGTACCATCGTATGATGTTGTAATTTGACTTGCATTATCACCTTCTCCTCCAGAGTTATCATTACCTGACCAACTTGCATCACCTAATTCTTGAAGAGTGTAAGGACAGTCATTATCTACAATTGTTAAAACAACAGATTTGTTGTTTGCATCTGGACCAGGATAACCTAAACTTACACCAGCTGAATTAAATGTAATTGTAATTTGCTTGTCTCCGCCAGCTACTAAGTTATCTATTGGCATGATAAATACAGAATCTGATAAATCACTACTTGAAAAATCAAATGATGATTTATTATCTACTATCATATAGTCAACACCTTCAACAGCATCACCTGTAATTGTAAATGGTACTGATAAATTTTGAGCACTACCAGCACTTGTTGCGTAAAGTGCCTCTACTTCTATAGGGCTTGTTACTAACTCATTAACTGATAATTCAGTTTGAGAGAAAACAACAAATGTTTCTGAATCGAAGTCTATATTGCTATATTCCATGTCTTTTTCATTACAAGACACTAAAAATATTAGCATTAAACTTAGAATTGATATTAATTTAGTTTTCATTTTTTTTTCGAATTTAAGTTATTAGTAACCTGGGTTTTGTTGAAAACCTGGGTAAACGTTTATTTCTGACTGAGGAATTGGAAGTTGGAATAAGTGACTTCCAGCTGCGAAATTTGAGAACTCAGGTGCTACAGGAGTACCTGTACCATCAAAAAATTCACCATCTACAGTACTTCTTACAACAGACTCATTCCATCTTTTAAGATCAAATAATCTGTGACCTTCAGCAAATAATTCAAGTCTTCTTTCTAGTTTGATTGCATCTAATAATGCAGGACCAGTTTCACCTGGGCTAACAAAACCGTTATATCTATTACTTCTAACAACATCTAATGCAGCTAATGCTTGAGCAAATTCACTACGCATTGCATGTGCTTCTGCTTTGTTAAGATATACTTCCGCTGCTCTAATTACTTTAGCATCTACAGCACCATTATTTTGACCTGGCTCACCAAACATTTTTGTAATAGTGTTGTATAAATTTCCAGATGCATCAGATTGAATTAAAGTATATGCACCAGAAGATTTTCTTACATCTGTATTTTGATATAAATTATATAACTCAAAAGACATAACATATTCTGGTACTACATTACCATTAGCAGATTGACTCCACTCAATACCAATACCAATACCATCTAAAATTCTATCTTGGTCAATTTTTAGTAATATACCATCTACACTAGAATCTGTCCATACACCAGGGAATGTACCAATACTAGCAACATTAGTAGAAACTGCATTAGCTGCAGTAATTGCATTTAGATAATTACCATTATATAAGTAAGCTCTTGATAATAATCCATTTACTGCATCCTTATTAAATCTACCAGAACCATTATCTGCATTAACTAAGTTTTTTACTGCTTCTAACTCATCAATGATGAAATTGTAAGAAGTTTCAACAGTTGGTCTTGGAATCTGTATATTAGGATCAATTGATGTAATTATTGGCATACCTAAAGATTGAGATGCACCAGCAGATTGAGTAGGTATTTGTGAAAATACTCTAACTAAATCAAATAAAGCTAATGCTCTTGCAGCTCTTGCTTCTGCTATAATGTTATTCTTATCTGCTCCAGCAGGTAAATTATCAATATTTGCTAAAATTAAATTAGCTCTATTTGTAACAACATATGGAGAGTACATGAAACCCCAAGCTAAATTTGGAGCTTGTCTCCATTCAAAAAAGCTTCTGTTACTTAATCTACCTTCTTGTGCTATTATAACGTTATCTGTCATAATATCTGGTCTACTTAGGAAGCTACCTCCATAGTAAGTTCCTCCTAAAAATCCTGAATACACACCTCTTATTGCTGATTCAAAATCTGCAAGGTTATTGTAAAACGATTCAGGAGATACTGAGTTGTTTGGTAATTGCTCTAACTCATCATCACATGAATTAAACAATAATACACCAAAAACTAGTATTAATGTTTTAAATATATTTTTCATAATATTTTATTTTTTTAAAATTTTAATTCAACACCCATCTGTACAGATTGTGTTTGTGGGTAACTATATAAATTATAAGATCCAAAACCAACATTGTTTGTTGTTTCTCCAGAACCAATACCTACTTCAGGATCTCCGTTAAAATACGGTACATATGACCATAAGTTTTGACCTTGAACAAATAATCTTAAAGAATTAATTTTCATTCTTTCAGTAAAACTACTTGGTAAGTTATATCCAACAGTTAAGTTTCTTAATCTTACGTAGTCACCTTTTTGTAACCATCTATCACTTGAGTTTTGAGCTTCATTTCCAAAAAGAGGACTTGGTAATACATTTGTGTCTCCTGGGTTTCTCCAGTAATTAAATGCATCTAATCTTTGGTTGCTATCAACACCAGTACCATCACTTAATGTGTTTGATTCTACAAAGTTTTCAACATAGTTTCCTACTTTGTAATAGAAATCAGCAGCAAAATCAAATCCTTTATAAGTCATGAAAATATTTGCTCCACCATCAAATTTTGCAATTGGAGATTTACCACTTAATACTTGTGCGTCTGATGCACTATATTGGTTAGTAACGTTTCCATCAATATCATAAAATAATGGTTCTCCATTTGCAGGATTAACACCAGCCCATTGTACTAGATTATAAGTGTAGATTTCTTCACCTACACGAATAATACTATTGTCTACTAAAATATCCTCACCTTCTGGAGAATCTGCTGTAGGAATAAGTTTTGTAACTTCATTATCTACAAAAGCAATATTACCACCAACTGTAAGGTTGAAATCACCAAGATCTTCTCCTTTAATGATATCTCCACTAAGTTCAATTTCTAAACCTTTATTAGTCATTTCTCCAATGTTACTAAAGATAACACCATCTGGCTCTCCACCTAAACTTGATAAAGGAGCATTAAGTAATAAATCTGATGTTGTTCTTTGGTAGTAATCTATAACACCACGAACACGTCTATTTAATCCAGAAAATTCAACTCCAACACCCCAAATAAAGTTTTGTTCAAATCCTAAATCAGGATTTCCATTATCTGTAGATACTGCTGTTGCAGCTCCATTTAAACTCCCAAATCCTAATGTAGCAACAGAAGCATAAGAAGCTAAACCATTACTGTTACCAGATGTACCAGCAGAAGCTCTTATTTTTAAGTCATCAATAAAATCACTGTTTTCTAAAAAGCTTTCTTTAGATAAGTTCCATGCTAAACTTCCAGACCAGAATACACCATAACGGTTATTTTGACCAAAAGTAGAAGAACCATCTGTTCTAATAGAAGCTGTTGCTAAATATTTACCATCATAGTCATAATCTAAGAAACCACCATAAGATAATAATGCTCTTTCAAATAAATTTGTAGACGCTGCAGTTGGTAAAGTTGCTATAGATTGTACTCCTTGATAATCATTACTAAATCCAGAACTAGATAAACTGTAAGTTCTTAAAGTTCTTTTGTTAAATTCAAATAAACCTGTTAATGTTACATTATGCTTTTCTGCATATGTATTATTATAAGAAAGTAAGTTTGTTACAGTAAGGTCTAATTCATTAGAACCATTATCTGTTTTACTTCCTGGGTTATTTGCATCACCTACATATCCATCTAATACAGAACCTGGCTTATTGAAATATTCTCTTCTATAAGCAGTGTTTGTAGCTCCAATTTTAAATGTATTAGTAATTTTATCTGTTATACTTGCTGCTGCACTTACACCTCCAATGATAAAAGTTGTGTTATCACTTTCTGGGTTGTTAATTAATGCTTCAGAAATTGAGAAACCAGCTCTTGTTAAGTTAAATTGAGGGTTTCCGTTAGTATCTAATACTAAGTTATTATCACCATCTAAAATATATTTTGTTTCATATGGATTATAATCATACATAGCTCTAAATGGATTCTGAACATTGTTTCTATCTCTTGGTTCATCACTTCTTGTAGTTGTTACACTTACATTAGTGTTAATCTGTAACCATTTTTTAGCTTGGAAATTTAAATTTAATCTTCCGTTTAATCTTTCAAATCCACTTACATCTTTAATGATACCTGTGTTTCTATCATGTCCTAAACTAAAGAAGTATGACATTGTTTCAGAACCACCATCTACAGATACAGTATTGTTTTGTATATATGAATTTCTTAATAATTCACTTCTCCAATCAGTATCACGTGCTACTAATAAATCATACTCAGCTTGAGTAGATACTTGAGCACCAGGTAAAGCTGTTGCATTTGCTACACCTAAAGCAGATAATTCACGCTCATATTGTATTTTTTGAGCAGCATTCATCATTTCAAAATTGTCTTGAATACCTTGACCAAAACCAACTCTTGAAGATATTGTAACTCTTGCATCTCTATTTTTCTTTCCTGATTTAGTCTTTATAATAACTACACCATTTGCAGCTCTAGACCCATATAATGATGCTGTTGCAGCATCCTTTAATATAGACATAGTTTCTATATCATTTGGATTTACAGAATTAAGATTAGGTGCAATTACACCATCAATAACATATAAAGGCGCACTTGATGCATTAATAGAACCAACTCCACGGATTCTTACAAAAGCTGTTTGACCAGGCTTACCATTTCCAGCTACTACTTGTACTCCAGGAGCAACACCTTGTAGCATGTTGTCAATTGATGTAGTAGGAGAAAGTTTTTGAATGTCATCAGTTGATAAAGTTGTTACAGCTGATGTCAATTGGTCTCTTTTTTTACTACCAAAAGCTGTAATTACCACTTCGTCTAAAGCATTATCAGGCTCTAAAGACAAGTCGATTTTGTTTGTTGCGCCAACAGTAACTTCTTTGTTTGCATAACCAACATAACTAAATTGTAATCTGTCGCCAGAATTAGCTTTAATTGAATAGTTACCATCAAAATCTGTTGACGTTCCATTTGAAGTTCCTATAACTACTACTGTAGCTGATGGTAATGGTAAACCATTTTCATCAGAAACGACTCCAGAAATTGTTTTGTCTTGTGCAAATGATATTTGCACAACAAACGCTAGAAATAGCGTTAAAATTCCACTAAACTTTGTTTTCATTTTTTATTTTATTTGAATTAGTCTCCGCCAAAAATCATAATAAAAACTTAATAAAACAACTTTTTTATCATAATTTTTGATTTTTACAAATGAATTATTCAATGTTTATGCAATTGTATTTCAATTTATTCAATTAAATGGAAGTAACTTCATTTTGAAATAGATTAAGCTAAGACTTTTTAAATGATATGCGAGATTTAGACTTAAAAAGTTTATTCTAATATTTTAGATCTACAGATACTTTGTCGAAATTTTAAGCTAGTATGTTTTTTAATTAAAGACACTTAGTATATTGATAACTTTTCATCTGTTTGATTAATAATGGTTTAGTGAGTTTTTTTTATTGTTTAAGGTTTATTAAGATCTGTAATTTTATATAACTTTCATTTTTTTAAATTAGATTATAATTATTTATTTAACTGCAAAGAAAAAGCCTCATAAATTTGATTTATGAGGCTTTAATAAGTATTATTTTATAGGTGTCCAACTATTAGTTTATATCCCAAAACAATTTAGTTGTTTGACTGTCTCCACCTATAGCTGTTGAAGCAGCTGACCAATTTGTTTCATTTAGATTTTGCTCGTTTACAGGATACGTGTATCTAGTAGGGATAGGGTTAGATGAAACAGCTGGAAGGTTAAAAGTTGGGTTGTCGTACTTTCTCCATATAGTCCATCCTTCAAAACCTCTATTGTACATTGCTAACCAAAACTGAGTTCCAATTTTCTGTCTCCAATCACCAGCAGCAGTTGCGTATGCAACATCTGGATTTAACAAATAAGTAGCTAAACCAGAAGCTCCCCAGTAATCAAAAGATGCAGTGATACCTGTTGTATAATGTTGTGTAGCTGTACCACCTACAGACCAAGTTCTGTGTCCTGCTTCAGCTAAATAAAATGAAACTTCAGAAAAGTCCATTAAAACACCAGGTAATGTTGGATCATGTAAATCTAAACCATCATCATATCCTGCGATATGTGTGTAGTTTCCAAAGGTGTTATTATCTCCATAGATACCGCCATTATATACTCCTGCACCTAAATTCTCATCAAAATATGAACTTCTTCTTGGGTCAGAAAGAGTATTCATAACATCTACTAAAGTGTTAGCAGGGACGAAATCTGTACGATTAGATTGTACTAAATCTTCCCATAATGGATTTGTGTTTGGAGTAGCCGATTCGTAAGCTAATAAAGCATTATCTGCGTTTGAAGTAAATACTCCTGCTGCATAAGCTGATTCTACTATAGTTTTAGATAAAGTAGTGTTGAAATCTGATAAGCGAATACCTAATTTTAATTTTAATGAATTAGCAAATTTGTTCCATGCTATCATATCTCCACCGTAGATTTTGTCTGAAGTAGTGAAACCTGTACCTGATAAATTTGTTATTGCAACATCTAATCTTTCAATAAGGTCAAGATATATTGTTTCTGCATCATCATATTTTGGTAAGGTTATATCTGAAAGAGCTTCAGTATAAGGAATATCACCAAATGAATCAACTAACTGTTGCCAAGTATAAATCATTAACACTTCTATTTGGGCATCACTAGTTGGGTTTGTTGAAACTTCTTTTGCTGTTTTAAAATCAAGTAAAACATCTCTATACATTTCTGACCAATGACTTTGAGGTATATTACGTCCAACAAAATCATAATTTGATTCGTCTGTGTATGTTGTTTCTGTCCAGTATTGACCTAATAACCTGTATATGTTATTATTAACATTTGTACTAGTCATCTGATCAAACAAGCTTTTAGTAGCTGAATTATATAAAAATTCCGCATCAACTTGAGTTGGATTTTTAGGGTCTCTATTTAAATCCTCGTATTGCTCATCTGTCTGACATGAGAATAATATAACTAAGGATAGTATTGTAATTAATGTTTTTTTCATAATTTTTTTTTTAGAACTTTATTTTTAAAGATGCTCCTATTTCTCTAATTGAAGGGTATGAACCAGATTGATATCCTTGTATGTTTCCAGAGCTTAGTCCAGCTTCAGGATCTGCGTAGGGAACATTTTTATGTATAATCCATAAGTTTCTCCCTATTAGCGATAGAGATGCTCCAGTAATTGGTAGTCTATCTAATATACTATCATCAAAGTTGTAAGTAAGACTAGCTTCTCTTAATTTAATAAATCCAGCATCATATACATGTTGACTATTTGCAGATCTAGCCCAACCCCAAGGATTTGCAAAGTTGTTAGCACTAGCTCTTGTTATATTTGGAGATCCATCAGAAGCAACCCCTTGTAATAACACACCTCCACTATCAGATCCATAGTTCCCTGCAGTACCAGTAATTGGGTTTCTTACAGGGTTTCCTAAATCATTAGTCCCTGCAGTGAAGTCATAAAGACCAGTTCCATAACCATACCAAGTGTCAAGAGAAAATACATCTCCTCCTTTTTGCATGTCAATTAAAAAGCTTAAGTTGAAATTTTTATAGGTAAAACTGTTATTTAAACCAGCAGTCCAATCAGGATTAATATCTCCAATAATATTATTATTATCAGAAGTTACTTGATATTTACCAATTCTAGTACTTGAAGATTCACCTTCTTGTATAACAATGGGTTGTCCATTTTCATGATAAACATAATCTGTACCTCTTATTGTACCATATGGTTGTCCTGGTGTTGCATTTAAAGAAACTCCACCTTGGAAAGATCCTAATTGTAAGTTATCTATTCCATCTGCTAAAGAAACTACTAAACTTTTGTTTTTTGTCCAATTAAGATTAGCATCCCATCTAAAGTTTTCACTTTTTAATGGAGTAACATTTAGTTGTACTTCCCAACCTTTGTTTTCAAGTGTACCAGCATTTAATAATAGGCTTGTGTATCCAGTAGAATTTGATACAGGAACACTTGTTATTTGATCTTTACTTAAAGTGTTGTAATATGAAACATCGAAACCAACTCTTCTATCTAAAAATTGCATTTCTAATCCGATTTCCCAATTTTCTTGTCTTTCAGGTTTAAGATTAAGATTTTGTTTTGCACCAGGATTTGTTGCAATACCAGTGCCGTTATATGGTGTTCCAATTGTATAAGTGTTGAATACTCTATATGGATTTGTGTCTGCTCCAACTTCTGCGTAGTTAGCTCTAAACTTACCAAGACTTAACCAGTCTGCATCAAATAATCTAGAAAATAATAAACTACTAGATACAGAAAAGTACCCGTAAGTATTGTTGTCCTTTGGTAGTGTAGATGATCGGTCACGTCTGTATGTTCCTTCTAAGTAAGCATAACCATCGTATCCAAGACTTGCTCTTGCGTATACACCATCTACTTTAGATGTTGCGTCATATTCTGTAGGTGCTTCAAGTGAATTTACACTATTAGAAAGTGCATAAAGACCTGGAAGATTTAACCCTCCATTTGTTGTTGCGTAAACACTATTTCTATCATTTCTTCTAAGATTAAAACCAAGATTTCCTGTTAAATTTAATTTTTCAGATAAATCTTTTTCAGCACTTAAAATAAAATCATAATTGTATTCTGCTACGTTGTTGTTATATCTACTGTATTTAGATACATTCGCACTTCCTACATTTGTTCTTTCTTCTTGTAATTCTGCATAAGTATCAAAAGTAAAACGACCTAATAAATTTAACCAATCATTTATTTCATAGTCTAAAGCTATGTTACCAAAATATCTGTTTCTTTGGTCTGTTTGATAATTTTCAAAAAATGTCCAATACGGGTTGTCAGAATAAATTGGTTGTCTATTTGTAGCAGATATTGGATTCCAAGTTATGTTCTTTTTAGTAGCAAAATAAGCTGCTTCTTGTTCTTTGACATCAACATTAACTTGCCACCATTGTCTAAATTGTTGCATAACATTGTTGGCGTCATAACCAGTTCCGTATCTACCTTTCCCGTTTGTTTTTGTGTAAGTAAATGTAGAAGAAGCTGTTAACTTGTCTGATAAATCATGTGATCCAGAAAAATTAATAGTATTTCTTTTTATTTCACTATTAGGAAGGTTACCGTCTTGTAATAAATTAGTAAAACCTAATCTAAATGAGCTAGTTTCATTTCCTCCATCTAAAGAAACAGAGTTTACTCTTGTGCCTCCAGTTCCCCAAACAGAATTTGGGTTATTTGCACCAGCAGTCCATGCAGAAGACTGTTGGTAGGTGTTAGGTAATTCAGGGTAAATAGAATTCCATTGATAAACTTGAAGTGAAGGGTCAAAAGCGGCACCATATGATGCGTCTTCAGTAAATGGTGTCGTTAAATCAGGATTGCCATCTCCATCAATATCTGTATAACCAAAATATCCTGAAGGGTCATCATAATATTGTCCATATCCTGCGCCATATTGGTTTTGGTATACAGGTAGTGTTTCTTTGTCCGCAGAACCTAATGTGTAACTAGAGTTAAAAGTAACTCCAATTCCTTTTCTTTTTTTTCCTTTTTTAGTTGTTATCATAACAACTCCATTAGATGCTCTTGAACCATATAAAGCTGTTGCTGCAGCTCCTTTTAAAACGTTGATAGATTCAATATCATCTGGATTAATGTCAGATGCTGCGTTACCATAATCATAACCACCTCTTCCTGTAGTTTGATTTCCAGAATTTGAATTACCATTATCTATTGGAATTCCATCAATTACGAATAGTGCTTGATTGTTCCCTGCGATAGAAGAATTTCCTCTAATTACGACGTTAGTAGATCCACCTAAAGTTCCAGAAGATTTAATGTCTAAACCTGCTATTTTTCCTGATAAGGAGTTTACAAAATTGGAACTTTTAACTTTAGCAACAGCGTCTCCATCAACTTCTTGAGTTGCATAACCTAAGCTTTTCTTTTCCCTTTTAATACCTAAAGCAGTTACTACAACTTCATCCAGGGTGTTGTCTGGTAGTAGTCCTACATTTAAAGTGTTTGATGATGTTACTGTTTTTTCAGCATTTCCATAGCCTACATAGCTAAATATTAATGTTTGACCAGTGCTTGCTTCAATGGAGTAATTTCCATCAAAGTCTGAAGTTGATCCGTTTGAGGTTCCTTTAACTACTACAGTAGCTGAAGGTAATGGTAAGCCGTTTTCATCGGTAATTGTACCTGAAATAGCTCGTTCTTGAGCAAAAGATAGACTGGCTATCATCACAAGAAACAGTGTTAAAATTCGATTTAAGTTTGTTTTCATATTAATATATTAAATTAGTCTTACTCAAAAATCTTAATAATTTGTTAATAAAACAATATTTAAATCGTTTTTTTTTAATAAAAAATTAACATTTTGATAGTTGAGTTTAAAAAATAGACGTTAAACTTAAATGTATTCTAGAATTTGAAAGCTTAAACGAAGAATTTTCTTTTTTCCCATTAGCATATATAAACCTAAGTAAGCCTCCTTTAGTTAATGCGCCAAAACCAAAACCAAAACCAAATAGGTTTTCTTTTTGGTTTAAAAGATCGTTTTTGAAGTTAGCAACATCTATTACGGAGTTTACAAATAGATTGTTACTTAGTTTGTACCTATATTCAGAGTTAAGTATATATAAACTATTTGCAGTAAGACTGTTTTCAGAAAACCCTCTTAAAGTATTAACGCCACCAAATGGAGCGAATTCATTTTCTAAATAATTATCAGAACTTATTATCTGAATTAAACCTTTAGTGTAAATGCTGTTTTTTTTGTTTAAGTTAAAAATGTGATGTCCATTAATGTTTATTATGGACTGTTCTGTGCTTGTTAAATTTGTTTTTCTTTTGCCTATTCCAAATTCTGCATTTAAAGATGTTTTTATTTGGAATAACTTTTCTTCATTTTGACGTTTTAGATATTGATATCTAAAAGTGTAAAAATTAGAATTAAAATCTACTATATTATTAAGGTTGTCATTGCTTGTTAAATCGCTAGAAATGGTGCTTTCAATACCTCCATAAAAACTATTTTTATCGTTTATTTGGAAAAACAAACTAGCTTTTTGTTTGGTGTTTATATAGGTGGAATCTTTTTTTAGAATATTTAAAGATGCTTCGATACCTACTGGCGATCCAAATATATATGGGAGATTAGCGGTAAGGTTGAAGTTCTTTTGTTCGTTTTGATCACTTTTATAATCTAAATATAAACTTTCACCATAATTTAAATTGTTTACTAGTAATAAATTAAGGTAACCATTAAATTCAATTTTGTTACTAGTCTCATTTGTAGCAAAGCCAATAAAGCCATCAAAGCTATTGCTTGATTTTTTTTCTAAGTATAAATATAAATGTGTAGAGTCTTTTGAAAAAAGTACTTCAGCTTCCTTGTTTTGTTTTGCAAAGCTTAAATTACTTAATGAAATAGCTTTTTTGTTAATGGATACTAAGTTAAAAATTTTTGTAGGTCTTATTTTTAAATAACGTTTCAAGTATGATTTTGGAAATTTTTCATATCCTTTTATTATGATTTTATCAAGTTTACGAATTGATTTTGGTATATCAATACTTAGTTTAGCCGACAAGCTGGTTTTGCTTTTTTCTTTTATTTCTGTAAGTTTTAGGCTAGAAAAAGGGTAGCCAAAGGAGCTAATTATTTGATTGTATTCTGTTAATTTATTTTCTAGAGTATTATAAGGTAGTTTAAAATAATTGTCTTTGATTTTGGGTAAGTTTAGTTTTGAAAAATATTTTTCTGAATAAATAATAGAATCTATATATATATGTATAAAATCGATTTTATTTTTCAAATGAATTTTAGCTGTGTAGGTGGAGTCTCTTTGAGTTATTATAGAAATTAAATCATTGTTTATATAACCTTCTTTTTTCATTCTATTTTGAAACAACGTTACTTCCTCTTTTATTGTTAATTGTGTTTTATGAAGTTTGTTGTATTTGTATTTAGAAATCAGTGCAGTCTCATTATTGTTATTTCCAATTATATTTAATTTCAATTCTTGACCCCAAGATAATTGAGTAAAAAATATAAATTGAAACAGATAGAAAGTATTTTTAAATTGCAAGACAGTGCTTTTATGTGTTTAAAGGATAAAACTAACGTAAAAAACTTACTTATTAATACGTATAAAACTATAAATTTTAAATTCTATTGAAAATTAATAGATTATGATTTGAATAATCAATTTAAATTTCTACATTTGCACCCCTCTTAAATAGAGGTAACATAAAATTATATTAAAATTATATGCCAACAATTTCACAATTAGTACGAAAAGGAAGAGCCAAAATAACCAAGAAGAGTAAATCGGCTGCTTTAGATTCGTGTCCTCAAAGACGTGGTGTATGTACTCGTGTTTATACAACGACACCTAAAAAGCCTAACTCAGCAATGCGTAAGGTAGCAAGGGTTCGTTTAACAAACGGAAACGAAGTAAATGCATACATCGGTGGAGAAGGTCACAATTTACAAGAGCACTCGATAGTATTGGTTAGAGGTGGAAGGGTAAAAGATTTACCAGGAGTTAGATATCACATCGTTCGTGGTGCTTTAGACACAGCAGGTGTCGCAGGAAGAACACAACGTAGATCTAAGTATGGTGCAAAACGCCCTAAAAGTTAATTAAAACAACTTAAGAAGAAGACATGAGAAAAAGAGCAGCGAAAAAAAGACCGCTTTTACCAGATCCACGTTTTAACGATCAATTAGTAACACGTTTCGTTAACATGATGATGTGGGATGGAAAGAAGTCAGTAGCTTTCAAAGTATTTTATGATGCAATTGACATTGTAGATACTAAAAAAACAGACGAAGAAAAAACAGCTTTAGAAATTTGGAAAGAAGCATTATCTAATGTTATGCCTCACGTAGAAGTGCGTAGTCGTCGTGTTGGAGGAGCAACATTTCAAATTCCTAATCCTATACGTGCAGACCGTAAGGTTTCAACAGCAATGAAATGGTTAATCAGTTATTCTCGTAAGAGAAATGAAAAATCTATGGCATTACGTTTAGCTTCAGAGATTTTAGCAGCAGCTAAAGAAGAAGGAGCAGCAGTAAAAAAACGTGTTGATACGCATAAAATGGCTGAAGCAAATAAAGCATTCTCTCACTTTAGATTTTAATAAGAAATGGCAAGAGATTTAAGATTCACAAGAAACATAGGAATTGCGGCTCATATTGATGCTGGTAAAACAACAACAACAGAGCGTGTTCTTTATTATACAGGAGTTTCACACAAAATTGGAGAAGTACATGATGGTGCTGCAACAATGGACTGGATGGAGCAAGAGCAAGAGCGTGGTATTACCATTACTTCTGCTGCTACAACATGTGAGTGGAAATTCCCAACAGAAAATGGAGAAGCAACACCTGATACAAAAGGATATCATTTTAATATTATTGATACTCCTGGTCACGTAGATTTTACTGTAGAAGTAAATAGGTCTTTACGTGTATTAGATGGGTTAGTATTCTTATTTAGTGCAGTAGATGGTGTAGAGCCACAATCTGAAACTAACTGGAGATTAGCAGATAACTATAAAGTGCCAAGAATTGGTTTCGTTAATAAAATGGACCGTCAAGGGTCAGACTTTTTAGGTGTTTGTCAACAAGTAAAAGACATGTTAAAGTCTAATGCAGTGCCAATTGTATTAAACATTGGTGACGAAGAAGATTTTAAAGGTGTTATTGATTTAGTAAAAAATCGTGCTATTATATGGCATGATGCAACTCAAGGAGCGACTTTTGATATTGTCGAAATTCCTGAGGATATGAAAGAAGAAGCTCGTAAATATCGTGCACTTTTAATTGAAGAAGTAGCAAGTTATGACGAGAATCTTTTAGAAAAATTCATGGAAGATGAAGATTCAATTACAGAAGATGAAGTGCATGCTGCACTTAGAGCTGCTGTAATGGATATGGCAATCATCCCAATGATTTGTGGTTCTGCTTTCAAAAACAAAGGTGTACAATTCTTATTAGATGCAGTATGTCGTTACTTACCTTCTCCAATGGATAAGGAAGGTATTGTTGGAGTAAATCCAGATACTGATCAGGAAGAATTACGTAAGCCAAGTGTTGATGAACCATTCGCAGCATTAGCATTTAAAATTGCTACAGACCCTTTTGTAGGACGTTTAGCATTTTTCAGAGCATATTCTGGTCGTTTAGATGCAGGTTCTTATGTTTTAAATAATCGTTCTGGTAAAAAAGAACGTATCTCACGTATCTATCAAATGCATGCTAACAAGCAAAATGCAATTGATTTTATTGAAGCTGGAGATATTGGAGCTGCTGTTGGATTTAAATCTATCAAAACTGGGGATACATTAACAGCTGAAAAGCATCCATTAGTTTTAGAATCTATGGACTTTCCAGATCCAGTAATTGGTATTGCGGTTGAGCCAAAAACTAAAGCAGATGTAGATAAATTGGGTATTGGATTAGCTAAATTAGCTGAAGAAGACCCAACATTTACAGTACGTTCAGACGAAGCTTCAGGACAAACTATTATATCAGGAATGGGTGAGCTTCACTTAGATGTAATTGTAGATCGTTTAAAGCGTGAGTTTAAAGTAGAAGTAAATCAAGGCCAGCCTCAGGTTGAATATAAAGAAGCTATTACTCAAGCAGCAGATCATAGAGAAGTTTATAAAAAACAATCTGGTGGTCGTGGTAAATTCGCAGATATCGTATTTACAGTTGAGCCAGCTGAAGAAGGAAAAGAAGGTTTAGAATTTATATCTACAATTAAAGGTGGTAATGTTCCTAAAGAATTTATCCCTTCAATTGAAAAAGGATTTAAAATGGCAATGGTCAATGGACCACTTGCAGGTTTTGAAGTAGACGCAATGAAAGTTACATTAAAAGATGGATCTTATCACGATGTGGATTCAGATCAACTATCTTTCGAATTAGCAGCTAAGTTAGGATTTAAAAACTGTGCTAAAGCAGCTAAAGCTGTAATCATGGAGCCTATCATGAAGTTAGAAGTAATTACTCCTGAAGAAAACATGGGAGATATAGTAGGAGATTTAAATAGAAGAAGAGGACAAGTAAGTGACATGGGAGATAGAGCAGGTGCAAAAACTGTAAAAGCTACTGTACCATTATCAGAAATGTTTGGATATGTAACAACATTAAGGACATTATCATCTGGTAGAGCAACATCTACAATGGAATTTTCACACTATGCTGAAACACCTTCTAATATTTCAGAAGAAGTAATTAAAGCAGCTAAAGGAGAACAATCTTAAAAGTTAAGAAAATGAGTCAAAAAATTAGAATAAAATTAAAGTCTTACGATCATAACTTAGTAGACAAGTCTGCAGAGAAGATTGTAAAAACAGTAAAAAGTACAGGTGCTGTTGTAACTGGACCAATTCCATTACCAACACACAAGAAAATTTT
Organism: Olleya sp. R77988; assembly: GCF_044594215.1. Taxonomy (GTDB): domain Bacteria; phylum Bacteroidota; class Bacteroidia; order Flavobacteriales; family Flavobacteriaceae; genus Olleya. Next base: position 1,802,249 of record NZ_CP138988.1, read on the forward strand.
CACTGTATTACGTTCACCACACGTTAACAAGAAATCAAGAGAACAATTTCAATTAAGCTCTTACAAGAGATTATTAGATATTTACTCTTCATCTTCTAAAACAATTGATGCTTTAATGAAACTTGAATTGCCAAGTGGAGTAGAAGTAGAAATTAAGGTGTAAGTAAACACAATCGTTTGACAGAGATTAAACGTAACATGTCCTAAGCTTCGAGCGAAGGAAAAACGGTAAAAATACAATTCAAGGCTGAAACGTATTTTCAGCCTTGAGTTTTATAAATAATAACAATAAATAAATAATAATAATTATGTCTGGGTTAATTGGAAGAAAAATCGGTATGACCAGCATTTTCGATGAAAATGGTAAGAATATGCCATGTACAGTAATCGAAGCTGAACCATGTATCGTTACCCAAGTCAGAACTGAAGAAGTTGACGGTTATAGTGCTGTTCAATTAGGTTTCGATGACGCGACAGAAAAAAGTGCTACTAAAGCTGACATTGGTCACGCTAAAAAAGCAGGAACTTCTGTAAAACGCAAACTTGTCGAATTTAAAGGTTTTGATGCGGAGTACAAATTAGGTGATGCAATCACTGTAGAGCACTTCACAGAAGGTGAATTTGTTGATGTATCAGGTACATCAAAAGGAAAAGGATTTCAAGGAGTTGTTAAACGTCATGGTTTTGCTGGAGTAGGTCAAGCTACACACGGTCAACATAACCGTTTAAGAGCACCAGGATCTATTGGAGCAGCGTCTTATCCAGCTAGAGTATTCAAAGGAATGCGTATGGCAGGAAGAATGGGAACAGACTCAATTAAAGTTGAAAATTTAAGAGTTTTAAAAGTAGTTGCTGAAAAGAATCTACTTGTTGTTAAAGGTTGTGTACCTGGACATAAAAACGCTTATGTAATTATTAGAAAATAATGAAAGTAGCAGTTTTAGATATAAACGGAAAAGAAACAGGTAGAAAGGCAGACCTTTCTGACGGTGTTTTTGCTATTGAACCTAATAATCACGCTGTATATTTGGATGTTAAACAATATTTAGCAAACCAAAGACAAGGTACTCACAAATCTAAAGAAAGAGCTGAGATTACTGGAAGTACACGTAAGATTAAAAAACAAAAAGGTACAGGTACAGCCAGAGCAGGTAGTATCAAGTCTGGTGTTTTTAGAGGAGGTGGACGTATGTTCGGACCAAGACCTAGAAACTACTCAATAAAGCTTAATAAAAACTTGAAGCGTTTAGCACGTAGATCTGCTTTAAGTATTAAAGCAAGTGAGAAGTCAATTATCGTATTAGAAGACTTTAATTTTGACGCTCCAAAGACTAAAAATTTCACAGCAATTTTAAATGCTTTAGACCTTCAAAACAAAAAATCATTGTTTGTGTTGGGTGCTTCAAATAATAATGTATATTTGTCGTCACGTAATTTGAAAGGCTCAGAAGTAGTAAATAGCTCAGAGTTAAGTACTTACAAAATATTAAACGCAAATCAAGTTATTCTTTTAGAGAGTTCTTTAGAAGGAATTGAATCGAATTTAAGTAAATAAGAAACAGATGAATATCTTAATTAAACCTATAATCACAGAGAAAGCAACAGCAAACAGCGAGTTAAACAACTGTTTCAGTTTTTTCGTGAACACTAAGGCGAACAAGGTAGAAATTAAAAAAGCGGTGGAAGCTGCTTATGGAGTTTCTGTTGAAAAAGTTCGTACTATAAATGTCCGTCCAGATAGAAAAACTAAGTTTACAAAAACTGGTATTCAACATGGTAAAACAAATGCAATGAAAAAAGCAATTGTACAACTGGCGGAAGGTGAAATGATTGATTTATACACTAACATGTAATTTAAAGACAAATGTCAGTAAGAAAATTAAAACCAATCACACCAGGACAGCGATTTAGAGTTGTTAATGGATTTGACGCCATTACAACTGACAAGCCGGAAAAAAGCTTATTAGCTCCGAAAAAACGTTCAGGTGGTAGAAACAGTCAAGGTCGTATGACTATGCGCTATAAAGGTGGTGGTCATAAGAAAAGGTATCGTATTATAGATTTTAAAAGAGAAAAAGTAGGTGTTCCTGCTGAAGTAGCTTCTATACAATATGATCCAAACAGAACAGCGTTTATCGCATTATTGAATTATCAAGATGGCGAAAAAACTTATATCATTGCTCAAAATGGTTTAAAAGTTGGACAAACAGTTGTATCTGGTGAAGGTGCATCTCCTGAAATAGGAAATGCAATGCCATTAGCAAATATTCCTTTAGGAACTATTATTTCTTGTTTAGAGTTACGTCCAGGTCAAGGAGCTGTTATGGCTCGTAGTGCTGGAGCTTTTGCTCAATTAATGGCAAGAGATGGTAGATTTGCAACTATTAAATTACCATCAGGTGAAACTAGGTTAATCTTAGTAACATGTATGGCTACAATAGGAGCAGTATCTAACTCTGACCACCAATTATTAGTATCTGGTAAAGCAGGACGTAGTAGATGGTTAGGTAGAAGACCAAGAACAAGACCAGTTGTAATGAATCCAGTAGATCACCCAATGGGAGGTGGTGAAGGTAAATCATCAGGTGGACATCCACGTTCTAGAAACGGTATACCAGCTAAAGGATTTAGAACTCGTTCTAAAACTAAAGCAAGTAATAAATATATTATAGAACGTAGAAAGAAATAATAAGACATGGCAAGATCATTAAAAAAAGGACCTTACGTTCACTATAAATTAGAGAAGAAAGTAGCTGCTAATGTAGAAGCTAACAAAAAAACAGTAATCAAAACTTGGTCAAGAGCAAGTATGATAACTCCAGATTTTGTTGGTCAAACAATTGCAGTACATAACGGTCGTCAGTTTGTTCCAGTATATGTTACAGAAAACATGGTTGGACATAAATTAGGAGAATTTTCACCAACAAGATCTTTTAGAGGTCATGCAGGTGCTAAAAATAAAGGTAAAAAGTAAGCTATGGGAAGTCGTAAAAAACAAATGGCAGACGCTATTAAGGAAGCTAAAAAGCACGTTGCTTTTGCAAAACTTAATAACTGTCCTACGTCACCAAGAAAAATGCGTTTAGTAGCCGATTTAGTAAGAGGTGAACGCGTAGAAAAAGCGCTTAATATTTTAAAGTTTAGTCAAAAAGAAGCATCAAATCGTTTAGAAAAACTATTACTTTCTGCGATTGCTAATTGGCAAGCAAAAAATGAAGACGCTAGTATTGAAGAGGCTGAGTTATTTATTCAAGAAATTAGAGTAGATGGTGGATCAATGTTAAAAAGATTACGCCCAGCACCTCAAGGACGAGCACATAGAATTAGAAAACGTTCAAACCATGTAACAATTGTGGTTGGAGCTAACAATAACACACAAAGCTAAGATAGATATGGGACAAAAGACAAATCCAATCGGAAATCGCTTAGGAATTATCAGAGGATGGGAATCTAACTGGTACGGAGGAAACGATTATGGTGATAAACTTGCCGAAGACGATAAGATTAGAAAATACGTTCATGCGCGTTTATCTAAAGCTAGTGTATCTCGTGTAATTATAGAGAGAACTTTAAAACTTGTAACCGTTACTATCACTACTGCTAGACCTGGTATTATTATTGGAAAAGGTGGACAAGAGGTAGACAAGTTAAAAGAAGAGCTTAAAAAAATTACAGGAAAAGAAGTTCAGATCAACATCTTTGAAATAAAGAGACCTGAATTAGACGCATTTTTAGTAGCAACAAGTATTGCTCGTCAAATTGAAAATAGAATTTCATACAGACGTGCTATTAAAATGGCTATTGCAGCTACAATGCGTATGAATGCTGAAGGAATTAAAATCCAGATCAGTGGTCGTTTAAATGGTGCTGAAATGGCACGTTCAGAACACTACAAAGAAGGACGTATTCCTTTATCAACTTTTAGAGCCGATATTGATTATGCTTTAGTTGAATCTCATACTACTTATGGTAGATTAGGGGTTAAAGTATGGATCATGAAAGGTGAAGTATATGGTAAAAGAGAGCTTTCTCCTCTTGTTGGCTTAGCTAAGAAGCAAGGAAAAGGTGGACGTCAAGGTGGTCGCCAAGGAGGTAAACCACAACAACGTCGTAGAAAGTAATTTTTTAAAGAACAGAAAAAATGTTACAGCCTAAAAGAACAAAATTTAGAAAAATGCAAAAGGGTCGTATGAAAGGGAACTCTGGTAGAGGTCACCAACTTTCAAACGGAACTTTTGGAATAAAATCATTAGATTCTAACTTTTTAACATCACGTCAAATAGAAGCAGCACGTATTGCAGCCACACGTTACATGAAAAGAGAAGGACAACTTTGGATTAAAATATTTCCAGATAAGCCTATTACAAAGAAACCTCTTGAAGTACGTATGGGTAAAGGTAAAGGTGGAGTGGAATATTGGGCAGCAGTTGTTAAACCAGGAAGAATCCTTTTTGAAGTTGGAGGAGTGCCTTTAGATGTTGCTAAAGAAGCATTAAGACTTGCAGCTCAAAAATTACCAGTAAAAACTAAGTTTGTAATCGCTAGAGATTACCAAGCATAATTTATTTGATATTATGAAACAATCAGAAATTAAAGAATTATCTGTAGCTGAGTTACAAGGAAAACTTAGTGAAACAAAGAAGAGTTATTCAGATTTAAAAATGGCTCATGCAGTTTCTCCTTTAGAGAATCCAATTCAATTACGTCAAGTAAGACGTACAGTTGCAAGAATTGCAACAGAATTAACTAAAAGAGATTTACAATAATTCTGCTTACAAGATGGAAAAAAGAAACTTAAGAAAAGAGCGTATTGGGATCGTTACTAGTAACAAGATGCAAAAATCAATTGTGGTTGCTGAAGTTAAAAAAGTAAAACACCCTATGTACGGAAAGTTCGTGTTAAAAACAAAAAAATATGTTGCACACGACGAGACAAACGATTGTAATATTGGAGATACAGTAAAGATCATGGAAACAAGACCTTTAAGTAAATCTAAATGTTGGAGATTAGTTGAAATAATTGAAAGAGCGAAGTAATTATGGTACAACAAGAATCAAGACTAAAAGTAGCAGATAACACTGGAGCAAAAGAAGTATTAACAATACGTGTTCTAGGTGGTACTAAAAGAAGATACGCTTCTGTTGGTGACAAAATTGTTGTCACTGTCAAAGATGCAACTCCTAATGGAAACATTAAAAAAGGAGCAGTATCTACAGCAGTTGTTGTACGTACAAAAAAAGAAGTTAGACGTCCAGACGGATCTTATATAAGATTTGATGACAATGCTTGTGTTTTATTAAACCCAACGGGTGAAATGAGAGGAACACGTGTATTTGGACCTGTAGCTAGAGAACTTCGTGATAAACAATTCATGAAAATTGTATCATTAGCACCAGAGGTGCTTTAATTGATGAAAAAATGACAAAGCTTAAAATTAAAACAGGAGATACCGTAAAGGTTATAGCTGGTGACCATAAAGGTACAGAAGGTAAAGTACAAGAGGTATTTATCGGAAAAAACAAAGCTATAGTTGAAGGAGTGAACATGGTTAAGAAACACACTAAACCAAGTGCGCAAAACCCTCAAGGTGGTATTGTAGAAAAAGAAGCGCCTATTAATATCTCTAACCTATCATTGTTAACTTCTAAAGGAGAAACAACTAGAGTCGGTTATAGAGTTGAAGGTGATAAAAAAGTCAGATTTTCTAAAAAATCTAATGAAGTAATATAGTTATGGGATATTCACCGAGACTAAAAGAAGAGTATAAAAGCAAAGTAATTGCTGCTCTTACAGAAGAATTTGGATACAGTAATGTAATGCAAGTACCAAAATTAGAAAAGATAGTATTATCTAGAGGTGTTGGTGCTGCTGTAGCAGATAAAAAGTTAGTAGACTACGCAGTAGACGAATTAACTACAATAACTGGACAGAAAGCAGTATCTACTTTATCTAAAAAAGACGTTGCAACTTTCAAATTACGTAAAGGAATGCCAATTGGTGCTAAAGTTACGTTAAGAGGAGAAAGAATGTATGAATTTTTAGACCGTTTAATAACATCTGCACTTCCACGTGTGCGTGATTTTAACGGAATTAAAGCTAAAGGTTTTGACGGAAGAGGTAATTATAATTTAGGAGTTACTGAACAAATTATCTTTCCAGAAATTAATATTGATAAAGTTAATAAAATTGACGGAATGGATATTACATTTGTAACTTCTGCTGCAACAGACAAAGAAGCTAAATCATTATTAACAGAATTAGGATTACCTTTTCAAAAAAACTAAGTTATGGCTAAAGAATCAATGAAAGCCCGCGAGGTGAAAAGAGCAAAAACAGTAGCTAAATATGCTGAAAAACGTAAAGCTTTAAAAGAAGCTGGAGATTATGAAGCATTACAAAAGTTACCAAAGAATGCTTCACCAGTTCGTATGCATAACAGATGTAAATTAACAGGAAGACCAAAAGGTTACATGCGTACATTTGGTATTTCTCGTGTTACATTTAGAGAAATGGCAAATCAAGGTTTAATACCTGGTGTTAAAAAAGCAAGTTGGTAAAAATATAATTGGTCTAAGGTTCGGAATAGTCCGAAAACCAAGTCCGCAAATAAATACATATGTATACAGATCCAATAGCAGATTATTTAACTAGAGTTAGAAACGCAGTGCGTGCTAACCATAGAGTAGTTGAAATACCTGCTTCAAATTTAAAAAAAGATATAACTAAAATATTATTCGATCAAGGATATATTTTAAGTTATAAGTTTGATGACTCTTCAGTACAAGGAACTATTAAAATAGCTCTTAAGTATAACAAAGAGACAAAAGAACCAGTAATTAGAAAAATACAAAGAATCAGTAAACCTGGTTTACGTTTATATTCTGGTTCAAAAGAATTACCTCGTATTCTTAACGGTTTAGGTATTGCTATCGTTTCTACTTCTCATGGAGTAATGACTGGTAAGCAAGCTAAACGAGAGAATGTTGGTGGTGAAGTTTTATGTTACGTTTACTAATCTAAAATCCAGAAGAAAATGTCAAGAATAGGAAATAATCCAGTTGCCATTCCAGAAGGAGTAACTGTAACAATAGACAATGATACAATAACAGTAAAAGGAAAATTAGGAGAATTAACTCAAAATTTTGATACTGTTGAAGTAAAAGTTGAAGAAGGAAATGTATTAGTAACTCGCTCAGCAGACACTAAAGAACATAAAGCTAAACACGGTTTATACCGATCGTTAGTTTTTAATATGATTGAAGGTGTTTCTAAAGGATGGACAAAAGAATTAGAACTAGTTGGAGTAGGATACAGAGCATCAAACCAAGGAAATGTACTTGATTTAGCTTTAGGATTCTCACACAATATAGTATTAAGTATTGCACCTGAAGTAAAAGTTGAAACAGTTTCTGATAAAGGTAAGAATCCAATTATCAAACTATCTTCTCATGATAAACAATTAGTAGGACAAGTTGCTGCTAAAATCAGAGGATTTAGAAGACCTGAACCATACAAAGGAAAAGGTGTTAAGTTTGTAGGAGAAGTATTAAGAAGAAAAGCAGGTAAATCAGCATAATAATTTAGTTATGGCGTTAACAAAAAACGAAAGACGATTAAGAATTAAAAGCAGAATCCGTAAGGTTGTTTCTGGTACAGAAGCAAGACCAAGATTGGCTGTTTTTAGAAGTAATAAAGAAATTTATGCTCAAATAGTAGATGATGTCAATGGTAAAACATTGGCAGCAGCATCTTCTAGAGATAAAGGTATTACTGCAAAAGGAAATAAAGTAGAAGTAGCTACATTAGTAGGTAAGTCTATCGCAGAAAAAGCCTTAAAGGCTGGTGTTGAAACTATCGCTTTTGATAGAGGTGGTTATCTATATCATGGTAGAGTAAAATCATTAGCTGAAGGAGCTAGAGAAGGTGGACTTAAATTCTAAGAAATTATGTATCAAAAATATAAAAGCGCAGAGTTAGTAAAACCAAGTGGATTAGATCTTAAAGATCGTTTAGTTGGAGTGCAAAGAGTTACTAAAGTAACAAAAGGAGGTAGAGCATTTGGTTTTTCTGCAATCGTAGTGGTTGGAGATGAAGCTGGTGTTGTAGGTCAAGGTTTAGGAAAGTCTAAAGATGTTGCTAGTGCAATTGCAAAAGCAATAGAAGATGCTAAGAAAAACCTTGTACGTATACCTATCATGAAAGGAACTTTACCTCATGAACAAAAAGGTAAATATGGTGGAGCAAGAGTAAACATCATTCCTGCAGCTCCTGGTACAGGAGTAATTGCTGGTGGAGCTGTAAGAACAGTTTTAGAAGCAGTAGGAGTACATGATGTATTATCTAAATCTCAAGGTTCATCAAATCCTCATAATGTTGTTAAGGCTACTTTTGATGCTTTACTACAATTAAGAGACCCAAAAACGATTGCTCGTTCAAGAGGTATCTCTTTAGAAAAAGTTTTTAACGGTTAATCACAACAGCAATGTCGAAGATAAAAGTAACAAAAGTTAAAAGTGCAATCAACAGAACTCAAAGACAAAAAAGAACTTTATTAGCTCTTGGTCTTAAAAAGATTGGACAAACGATAGAACACGAGGCAACTCCTAATATTTTAGGAATGGTTGCAAAAGTAAATCACTTAGTTTCTGTTGAAGAAACTAAATAACACTACTGAAAAATGGATTTAAGTAATTTAAAACCTGCAGAAGGTTCAGTTAAAAATCAAGGAAAAAGAATAGGTAGAGGACAAGGTTCTGGTAAAGGTGGTACTGCAACACGTGGTCACAAAGGAGCAAAGTCTAGATCTGGTTATTCTAAAAAATTAGGTTTCGAAGGAGGGCAAATGCCACTTCAACGTCGTGTACCTAAATTTGGTTTTACTAATATTAATCGTAAAGAATATCAAGGTGTAAACTTAGATGTTATTCAACAATTAGTTGACGATAAGAAAATAAAAGACACATTAGATTTTGACACTTTAATTAATTTAGGATTAGCTGGTAAAAACGAACTAGTTAAAATTTTAGGAAGAGGTGAATTAAAAACTAAATTAAGTGTAACAGCTCATAAATTTACTGCTACTGCAAAAGCTGCTATTGAAGCTGCAGGAGGAGAAGCTGTAACTTTATAAGAACAATTAGACGCATGAAATTTATAGAGACAATAAAAAATGTTTGGAAAATTGAAGAACTAAGAAACAGAATCATAGTTACACTAGGTCTGTTATTAGTTTATCGTTTTGGAGCACAAGTAGTATTGCCAGGAATAGATGCTACCCAATTAGAAAACCTACAAGATGGAACATCAGAAGGTATTTTTGGGATCTTAAATGCATTTACTGGTGGAGCATTTGCTAATGCATCAGTATTTGCGCTTGGAATTATGCCTTACATTTCTGCTTCTATTGTAGTACAATTAATGGGAATTGCGATTCCTTATTTACAAAAACTACAAAAAGAAGGAGCTAGTGGTCAGAAAAAAATCACTCAAATTACACGTTGGTTAACAATCGCTATATGCTTGGTACAAGCACCAGGTTATTTAGCTAGTTTACAACCAATGTTTGGTATTCCAAATTCAGCATTTTTATTAGGTCAAGGAGGAATGTTTTATTTCTCATCTATAGTAATCCTAGTAACAGGTTGTATTTTTGCAATGTGGTTAGGAGAAAAGATTACAGATAAAGGTATTGGTAATGGTATATCATTATTAATAATGGTAGGTATTATTGCTACTTTACCTAAATCTTTCTTACAAAATGCTGCTACAAGATTAGAAACAGGAAATAACGTTATGATGATTTTATTTGAAATTGTAATATGGTTTGTTATCATCTTGTTATCTGTATTACTTGTAATGGCAGTGCGTAAAATAGCAGTACAGTACGCTAGACGTTCTGCAACTGGTGGATATGAAAAAAATGTATTTGGATCAAGACAGTATATTCCATTAAAGCTTAATGCTTCAGGAGTTATGCCAATTATATTTGCTCAAGCAATTATGTTTGTACCTGGTTTAATTGGTGGTTCATCTTTATTAAAAGATACTGCTGCAGGATTATGGATGCAATCTAATTTTTCAGATATCTTTGGATTCTGGTATAATTTAGTATTTGCATTATTAATTATCATATTTACATATTTTTATACTGCAATAACAGTTCCTACAAATAAAATGGCTGATGATTTAAAACGAAGCGGAGGATTTATTCCTGGTATTCGTCCTGGATCAGAAACTTCTGAATATTTAGACAAAATAATGTCTCAAATAACTTTACCTGGTTCTATATTTCTTGCTTTAATAGCTGTGTTCCCAGCCTTTATTGTTAAGTTATTAAATGTACAATCTGGTTGGGCTTTATTTTTCGGAGGAACCTCTTTATTAATTATGGTTGGAGTTGCAATTGATACTATGCAACAAGTAAATTCTTACTTGTTAAATAGACACTATGATGGCTTAATGAAAACCGGTAAAAACAGAAAAGCAGTAGCTTAATATTTTTAACGATGGCAAAACAAGCAGCAATAGAACAAGACGGAACAATTATAGAAGCATTATCAAATGCTATGTTCCGAGTAGAATTAGAAAATGGTCATATTGTGACTGCACATATTTCTGGTAAAATGCGTATGCATTACATAAAATTATTACCAGGAGATAAAGTGAAATTAGAAATGAGTCCTTATGATTTAACTAAGGCTCGCATAACTTATAGATACTAATTACGATGAAAGTAAGAGCATCAATTAAAAAGAGAAGTGCAGATTGTAAAATCGTGCGCAGAAAAGGTAGACTTTACGTCATTAACAAAAAGAATCCTAGATTCAAACAAAGACAAGGGTAATTATGGCAAGAATCGCAGGTGTAGACATACCAAAGCAAAAAAGAGGAGTAATCTCTTTAACTTATATCTACGGAGTAGGTAGAAGTAGAGCACAAGAAATTTTAGCAGCAGCTAAAGTAGACGAAAGCATCAAAGTACAAGATTGGACAGATGATCAAATTGGAGCAATCCGTGACGCTGTTGGAACTTATACTATTGAAGGTGAATTACGTTCTGAAACACAATTAAACATTAAGCGATTAATGGATATTGGATGTTACAGAGGTATACGTCACAGAGTTGGTTTACCTTTAAGAGGTCAACGTACTAAAAACAATTCTAGAACTAGAAAAGGTAGAAGAAAAACAGTTGCTAACAAGAAAAAAGCAACTAAATAATAAGTAGTATGGCAAAGACAAACGCTAAAAGCACAAAAAAACGTAAAGTTATTATTGACGCTGTTGGAGAAGCTCACATCACTGCTTCTTTTAACAACATCATTATTTCTCTTACCAATAAAAAAGGAGATGTCATTTCATGGTCATCTGCTGGTAAAATGGGATTTAGAGGATCTAAGAAAAACACACCTTATGCAGCACAATTAGCAGCAGAAGATGCTTCTGGAGTAGCTAAAGAAGCTGGATTAAAAAAGGTAAAGGTTTACGTTAAAGGACCTGGAAATGGTAGAGAATCTGCTATCCGTTCTATCCACAATGCAGGAATTGAAGTAACTGAAATTATTGATGTTACTCCATTACCACATAATGGATGTCGTCCTCCAAAAAGAAGAAGAGTATAATAACGTTTTTATAACGTTTTATATAAAGCAAAGCAATTAAATTAATATCATCTGTTCTACAGATGATGTTAATTTTTTGTATATATTTGCAAACCAAAAATAAAAACAAGTATCAACTAGAGAATAACGATTATCGAAGGATAAGATTAAGACCTTAATTCATAATCACTCTAAAATCAATTTAAAATGGCAAGATATACTGGTCCTAAAACTAAAATAGCTCGTAAATTTGGCGAAGCTATATTCGGAGATGATAAATCTTTCGAAAAAAGAAATTACCCACCTGGTCAACACGGAAACGCAAGACGTCGTGGAAAAAAATCTGAATATGCAATCCAATTAATGGAAAAGCAAAAAGCGAAGTACACTTATGGTGTATTAGAAAAGCAATTCAGAAACATGTTTAAAAGAGCAACAGCTGCACCAGGAATTACAGGTGAAGTTTTATTACAATTATGTGAGTCTAGATTAGACAACGTAGTGTATAGAATGGGTGTTTCTCCTTCAAGAAGTGGAGCTAGACAATTAGTATCTCACAGACACATTACTGTTAATGGAGAGTTGGTAAACATACCTTCTTACCAATTAAAAGCAGGAGATGTTGTTGCAGTAAGAGAAAAGTCTAAGTCTTTAGAAGCGATCAACAATTCTTTAACTAACTCTAGTAATGTTTTTGAATGGATTACATGGAATAGCGAACAAAAGGAAGGAACTTACGTTTCTGTACCTGCTAGAATCCAAATTCCAGAAAACATTAACGAGCAATTCATCGTAGAATTATATTCTAAATAATAAATTACTAACATTGGTATTTAGCCAAAGGATTTATTGGAATTTCTTCAAACTTATAAATCGCGCAACTAAATAACAATTAAAACGAAGAACAAATGGCAGTATTTAATTTTCAGAAGCCTGACAAAGTAATCATGATTGATTCTACTGATTTCGAAGGTAAATTCGAATTCAGACCACTAGAGCCAGGTTACGGTCTAACAGTAGGAAATGCTTTAAGAAGAGTTTTATTATCTTCTTTAGAAGGATTTGCAATAACATCTGTTAGAATAGAAGGTGTAGATCACGAGTTTTCTACAATCGCAGGAGTAGTAGAAGATGTTACAGAAATAATTTTAAATTTAAAGCAAGTACGTTTTAAGCGTCAGATAGAAGATGTAGATAATGAATCTATTTCAATCTCTTTATCTGGTCAAGATAAAATAGTTGCTGGAGATTTTCAAAAGTTTATTTCAGGATTTCAAGTATTAAACACAGATCAGGTAATCTGTAATCTTGATTCTAAAGTAAACATTAATATGGAAATTACTATTGAAAAAGGTAGAGGATATGTTCCTGCTGAAGAAAATAAAAAAGCTACAGCACCAATTGGAACAATCTTTACAGATTCAATATATACACCAATAAAAAATGTTAAGTATAGCATTGAGAATTACCGTGTAGAACAAAAGACAGATTACGAAAAATTAGTTTTCGAAATCCAAACAGATGGTTCTATTACACCTCAAGATGCTTTAACAGAAGCTGCAAAAACGTTAATTCACCACTTCATGTTATTCTCTGATGAGCGTATCACTTTAGAAGCTGATGAAATAGCACAAACTGAAACTTATGATGAAGAGTCTCTTCACATGCGTCAGTTGCTTAAAACAAAATTAGTAGATATGGACTTATCTGTTCGTGCACTTAATTGTTTAAAAGCTGCAGAAGTAGATACTTTAGGAGACTTAGTATCTTTCAATAAAAACGATTTAATGAAGTTCCGTAACTTTGGTAAAAAATCTTTAACAGAGCTTGAAGAGCTTGTAAATGTTAAAGGTCTTAATTTCGGAATGGACTTATCAAAATACAAATTAGATAAAGATTAATTAATCATATTTTGCTCCTCGCTTGTCGAGTCTGGTAGCAAGATGATAAAACAAATGTCATGAGACACGGAAAAAAAGTAAATCACTTAGGTAGACAAACTGCACACAGAAAAGCAATGTTAGCAAACATGGCTTGTTCTTTAATCGAGCACAAACGTATCAACACTACAGTTGCAAAAGCAAAAGCTTTAAAACAATTTGTAGAGCCAATGATTACAAAGTCTAAATCAGATACAACACACAATCGTCGTTTAGTATTTTCTAAATTACGTCAAAAAGAAGCTGTAACTGAATTATTTAGAGACGTAGCTGCTAAAATTGGAGATCGTCCAGGTGGTTACACTAGAATTATCAAGTTAGGTAATCGTTTAGGAGATAACGCTGATATGGCAATGATAGAATTAGTTGATTACAACGAAATCTACAATGCAGATAAGAAAGCTAAGAAAACGACTCGTAGAAGTAGAAGAGGAGGAGCAGCTAAAGCTGTTACACCACCTGTAGCAACTAACGAAGAAGAATAAAAAATGTTAATAAGCATTTAATATAAAAAGGATAATCTATTTTAGATTATCCTTTTTTTTATGCAATTTTGAAAAACTTTTTGAAGAACTATGAAATATCAAAAATTAAAAAAAGCATTAATCCTATTAGAAGATGGTACAATCTTCCATGGTAAGGCAGTCGGTAAAGAAGGATCAGCATTTGGAGAAGTCTGTTTTAATACAGGAATGACTGGTTATCAAGAAATTTTTACAGACCCATCATATTTTGGGCAATTGATGGTTACAACAAATGCACATATTGGTAATTACGGAGTTAATGATAAAGAGGTAGAATCTGATTCAATAAAAATAGCTGGATTAATTTGTAAAAATTTTAGTTATGATTATTCAAGAGTAGATTCTAATGGATCTTTAGAAGATTTTTTAAATAAAAATGACCTGTTTGCTATTTCAGATGTGGACACTCGTGCACTTGTAAGTTATATAAGAGATAATGGAGCTATGAATGCTGTAATAACAACAGAAGTAGATGCTATTGATAAATTAAAAAAGCAACTAGCAGATATTCCTTCAATGAATGGATTAGAGTTAGCATCTAAAGTATCCACTAAAGAGCCTTATTTTGTAGGAGATGAAAACGCTCCAATAAAAATTGCAGCTTTAGATATTGGAATTAAAAAGAATATTATTAGAAATTTTGTAAAACGAAATGCTTACGTAAAAGTGTTTCCTTACAATTCTACTTTTGAAGAGTTGAGTAGTTGGAATCCTGATGGATATTTTTTATCTAATGGACCTGGTGATCCAGAACCTTTGATAGAAGCTCAAGCATTAGCAAAAGAAATCATTAAAAGAGATTTACCATTATTTGGAATTTGCTTAGGACATCAAGTAATTGCATTAGCAAACGGAATCTCTACTTACAAAATGCATAATGGACATAGAGGTATAAATCATCCAGTAAAAAACTTGATTACTGGAAAAGGAGAAATAACCTCTCAAAATCATGGTTTTGCAGTAAATAGAGAAGAAGCAGATGCACATCCAGATTTAGAAATCACACATTTACACTTAAACGATGATACTGTTGCTGGTTTAAAGATGAAGTCTAAAAACGTGTTTTCTGTGCAATACCATCCAGAAGCAAGTCCAGGACCACATGATTCTTCATATTTATTTGATCAATTCATAAATAATATAAAATCTAATTAATACAGAAAAGACAATAAAATTCTAATTTTATTGTCTTTTTTATTATACTAAAACGTTATAGATAGAATAATATGTATTTCTTCTGTAAAAGCTATATATAGCTAAAAATTAAACATTAAATTTGAATTTATTAAACTATAAAACCATATAATATGAGTATCATAATCAATGTTCACGCAAGACAAATTTTTGATTCTAGAGGTAACCCAACAGTAGAAGTAGATGTAGAAACCGAAAATGGTTATGTTGGTAGAGCAGCAGTACCATCTGGAGCATCAACTGGAGAACATGAAGCAGTAGAGTTACGTGATGGAGGAGATAAGTATATGGGAAAAGGTGTCTTAAAAGCAGTAGAAAATGTAAATTCTATTTTAGCAGAAGAGCTTTTAGGAGTAAATGTTTTTGAACAAAATTATATCGACACTTTAATGTGTCAAATAGATGGTACACCAAACAAATCTAAACTTGGCGCAAATGCTATTTTAGGTGTGTCTTTAGCAGCAGCTAAAGCAGCAGCAGCAGAATTAGGTATGCCATTATACAGATACGTTGGAGGTGTAAGCGCTAACACATTACCAGTTCCAATGATGAATATTATTAATGGAGGATCACATAGTGATGCGCCAATTGCATTTCAAGAGTTTATGGTTATGCCAGTAAAAGCTAAAAACTTTACTCATGCTATGCAAATGGGAAGCGAAATTTTTCACAACCTTAAAAAAGTATTACACGACAGAAATTTAAGTACAGCAGTAGGTGATGAAGGTGGTTTTGCACCTAATCTAGAAGGAGGTACTGAAGACGCATTGGATACTATCAAAAAAGCTGTAGATAATGCAGGTTATACTTTAGGAGACGATGTTATGATTGCTTTAGATTGTGCTGCAGCAGAATTTTATGTAGATGGAAAGTATGACTATACTAAGTTTGAAGGTCCAACAGGAAAAATAAGAACAAGTAAAGAACAAGCAGATTATTTAGCAGAATTGTCTCGTAACTATCCAATAATTTCTATTGAAGATGGTATGGATGAAAACGATTGGGAAGGTTGGAAATATTTAACAGAGCAGATTGGAGATAAAGTGCAATTAGTTGGTGACGATTTATTTGTAACAAATGTAGAAAGATTGTCAAGAGGTATAAAAGAAGATACAGCTAACTCAATTTTAATAAAAGTTAACCAAATTGGTACATTAACCGAAACTATTGCTGCAGTTAATATGGCTCATAATGCAGGTTATACATCAGTAATGTCTCATAGATCTGGAGAGACGGAAGATAATACTATTGCAGATTTAGCAGTAGCATTAAACTGTGGACAGATTAAAACAGGATCTGCATCACGTAGTGATCGTATGGCTAAATACAATCAATTATTACGTATAGAAGAGGAGTTAGGTCAAGTGGCTTATTACCCAAAAGAAAACGCTTTTAAGATTAAAAAATAAATTAGTTTTTTAAATTAGATATTAAAGTCTTTCAGTTAATTCTGAAAGACTTTTTTTATACAATCTTAAACCATAAATTTCAGCTATATCAAAATAGCAAAAACCATCTAAATTCACTTTAAAAATCGTTATACTTTTTGTACTTTTACAACCCTTATTAAAGTAAATAATTCAAAATACATATATGTCAAATACAGCAACTCTAGAAATTAATGGCGAAAAACATGAATTCCCATTAATTGTAGGTACAGAAAATGAAGTAGGAATCGATATAAAAAGTCTTAGAGCAGTTACTGGTGGAGTAACAACTATTGATCCAGGTTATAAAAACACAGGGTCTTGTGAGAGCGCTATTACTTTTTTAGATGGAGAAAAAGGAATTTTAAGATATAGAGGATATTCTATTGAAGAGTTAGCTGAAAAAGCAGATTTCCTTGAAGTTGCTTTTTTATTAATTTTTGGAGAATTACCAACTAAAGAGCAATTAAGTAAGTTTGAACAAGATATTAAGGAAGAGTCTGTAGTAGATGATGATGTAAAGAAAATTTTAGACGCTTTTCCAAAGTCTGCACATCCAATGGGTGTAATTTCTTCTTTAACAAGTGCATTAACAGCTTTTAATCCTTCTTCTGTAGATGTAGAGTCTGAAGAAGATGTTTACAAAACTGTTTGTAAAATAATGGGAAAATTTCCTGTTTTAGTAGCTTGGACAATGCGTAAGAAAAAAGGAATGCCTTTAAACTATGGAGACAATTCTTTAGGATATGTAGAAAACATCTTAAAAATGATGTTTGAAAAGCCAAATGAAGAGTATAAACAAAATGATATTTTAGTAAACGCTTTAGATAAGCTACTAATCTTGCATGCAGATCATGAGCAAAACTGTTCTACTTCAACAGTAAGAATTGTAGGTTCTGCACATACAGGATTATTTGCATCTATATCTTCTGGTATTTCAGCACTTTGGGGACCACTTCATGGTGGAGCAAACCAAGCAGTTTTAGAAATGTTGGAAGCTATTAAAGAAGATGGTGGAGACACTAAAAAATTCATGGCAAAAGCAAAGGATAAGCAAGACCCTTTCCGTTTAATGGGATTTGGTCACAGAGTTTATAAAAACTTTGATCCACGAGCAAAAATTATTAAAGTTGCTGCAGACGAGGTTTTAGCAGATTTAGGTATTGAAGATCCAGTATTAGATATAGCTAAAGGATTATCTGAAGAAGCACTTAGTGATGAGTATTTTGTAAAGCGTAAATTATATCCAAATGTAGATTTCTATTCAGGTATTATTTATAGAGGTATGGGTATTCCTGTAGAGATGTTTACAGTAATGTTTGCATTAGGTCGTTTACCAGGTTGGATTGCACAATGGAAAGAAATGCGTAACCGTAAAGAGCCAATTGGTCGTCCAAGACAAATTTATATTGGTGAAAACCATAGAGATTTTAAAGACATTAGCAAAAGATAAATTTTTTTTAAATAATATTATAATAAAAGCTTCATAAAACATTATGAAGCTTTTTTATATCTTTACTTCATGTTAAAACTAAATGTAAAAAACGAAACTTCTAGATTGCGTGCTGTTGTACTTGGTACAGCAGATAGCAATGGTCCAACACCAAAAGTAGAAGATGCTTACGACCCAAAATCTGTGCAACATATAAAAGCTGGAACTTATCCTATTGTAGCAGATATGGTAAAGGAGATGGAAGCTGTAGCAGCTGTTTTTGAAAAGTATGAAGTACAGGTTTTTAGACCAAAATCAATTAAGGATTATAACCAAATTTTTTCTAGAGACATTGCTTTTGTAATAGATAATAAATTAGTGAAAGCAAATATACTTCCTGATCGCGAGCGCGAATACGAAGCTATACAGCATGTTTTAGATCAAATTAATCCCGACGATATTATTATATTACCAGAAGAGTGTCATGTAGAAGGAGGAGATGTGATGCCTTATAACGATTATATTTTTATAGGAACTTACTCTGGAGAAGATTACCCAGATTATATTACAGCACGTACAAATACAGATGCTGTAATAGCGATACAAGAGCATTTTCCTAATAAAATAGTAAAAGCTTTTGAGCTTAGAAAAAGTAATACAGATCCTAAAGAAAACGCTTTACATTTAGATTGTTGTTTCCAACCTATAGGAGCAGATAAAGCCATTTTGCATAAAAATGGATTTTTAGTAGAGCGTGAATATGAATGGTTGGTTGATTACTTTGGAAAAGACAATATTTTTGAAATTAGTAAAGACGAAATGTATAATATGAATAGTAATGTATTTAGTATCTCTGAAAACGTTATTATTTCTGAAAAAAACTTTACACGTTTAAATTCGTGGTTAAGAGCACATGGTTTTACTGTTGAAGAAGTACCTTATGCCGAAATTGCAAAACAAGAAGGTTTGTTGCGTTGTAGCACAATGCCTTTAATACGAGATTAAACTCCTGTTAAAGCAGGAAAATTATATAATTATAACACCTATTTTCAAATTGAAACAGGTGTTTTTTTATGTTTATCTGAAAATTCGTTTAACGTTTATGTATATGGTTTGTTGCGTGGTTAAGTAACTAAATTAGTAAATAAAAACTGAATAGAAAATCCGCGAGGATTTTCGTAAGTAGGCTAGAATTAGCAATAAATTATATACTGTGTTGTAAAACGTATTTATTAATTCATTAGTTTAGTAGCTTCCCAAACATAATCTAAAGTAAATTCCCCAAATCGACTAATATACTCTCCATTCTTTGAAATTACTACAAAACTTAACCAAGGATATTTATGTTTAAAAAATAATTCAGATACTTGATTTCCAGCATCTTTCTGCCAAGGAATAATTCCCTTGTGTTTTTTTAATCCGTTATAATTTTTATAGAGATAAATTGGTTTAATTTCTCCTATTTGATTTAATCCATTTTCAAGGTCTTTTTTCCATTTTTTCATCCATTGTCTATCTACAAATCCACCTCCTGAATTATAAGGGTCTTTATCAATATAATAAATAATAACAATCGGTTTTGTATTATCAATATTTGTGTCTAATATTTTATTCAGTTTACTATCGAATAATTCTTTATTTGTGATTTTTCCACGAATTTCTCTATTTGTTAGAGTTTTTGTTCTCAAAGAATCATTTTGGACAGCGACTAGACTTCTGTTCGAGCGAGATTTTTCAAATTCGGATTTGCTTACTTCTATATTATTTTCATTAAAATATTTAGTCCTATTACTTTCAACTTTTGTGGAAGAACAAGAGTAAGTTAAAATTCCGATTATTAATGTAAGTATTGTTTTTCTCATATGTTTTACAACGTATAGCGAATATGATTCCGTTTTAATGAATTATATTCGTAGTTAAACGAAGTTAGCTAAAAATTTTGAGAATGTCAAGTCTAAAATCTAACCCTAAAACTAACGTTTGGAGTAATACCTAAGGATACGTTTTCAATTTTGGAGACTTGATTGTTGTTTAAAGTGTAGTAAGTATTTATTATGTTTTTTTGATCTAAAATATTCCAAACAGAAGCTCCAATTACCGCTTTGTTTTCGCCTAACTTAAATTGGTAGGTTGC